>CAZHDL010000012.1:12902-18774 GCA_964531045.1 uncultured Bdellovibrionales bacterium
TTGGGACCGAGTTCCGTATCAAGAAGGTTCTCTGTGAAAAGCACGAACAGTGCCGACTCATCGAGCGTAGTCACATCCTGGCTCGGACTTGCGAGAGGAGCTCGAAACCTTTCTGCGAGCTTTCGTTCTTGCCACTCTTCATTGAAAGCAGCGGCTGCTGCTTGGCCCTGTCTTGTATCGATACAAGGCGCTCGATAAGAGGGTTTCTCGGGGGCACCCCTGATTATCGTGACAGCGGGAGCGGGAACGGTCTCTGCTTCTGGTATACGCGGACCAATCTTGGCTGGTACTGAGCCTTTCATCCCCTGCCATCGCTTGAAGAGTGTTCGGCCATACTTGTCCCGCAGAAGTCCGCATTCTCTAATTGCCGCAACTCGGTTTGGTAGCGAGCCGAATACAAATTGGGCCAGCGGATGTTCAGCCCCGAATCTTCGCGTAGCGCGTTGTCGCACGAGACGCCAATCGTCGTTGCAGGAGACACAGAGAATGACGCAATCGACGATATCGTCGTCATCTGTTTTGAATTGCCCACGGTATTCGTATGCGGCGGTATCGATTGGAATGATGGAACGGCATTCATAGCAGCAGTTCGGCCTCTTCGTTTGAAGGAAGCGAGCGCGAACCGGTACGAACATAGCGGTAGTCTCTTCTGTCATGATGTCCTCCGGAAATCTCGGGTGGGTTGATGGGAAGGAACCGTAAAACAGTGACCCTATACTACAAAAAAGCGCTCAAAAAAGCAAATATTTGGCTTTGGGAAAAGAAAAAACCGGAGGGAAGCAACGAGGTGCCTCCTTCCGGTTGATAGCTCCAATCCCCATCCTGCTGTCGCCCGCACCGTGCCCTATTCGCCGAGAGGCGCAAACACCGTCATGTCTTTTTCTAGTGCAATTTGGTCTCGGCCTAATCTCTTGGCTTCGTAGAGGGCTGTGTCAGCTCTCTGCATCAGTTCGGTCAGCACCACATCTGCATGGGCTACTTCGTCCACTGCGGTAATGACCCGAGTGGCAATACCAATGCTCGCCGTCACCCTGACAGACGTTCCTTCGCCCTCGGGTATGAACAGGAAGTCATCGCTTTGGCGCATGGCCTCGATGAGTTCTTGACATTGCTTCTGTACGGACTTGTGACCGTCGTTGCTGAAGCCGATGACAAGAAACTCATCACCGCCCAGACGGACCACTAGGTCACTACCACGCTTGAAGTACGTCCGGAGACGGTCGGCAAAGAGACAGAGTAGCTCATCGCCGATGGCATGTCCAAGTGTATCGTTGACCCATTTGAAGCGGTCAAGATCAATGGCTACTGCTGCGACGGTAGTGCCGGCCTGTGTTGCTGCTATGCGCCACTTACCAGCGAACTCATGGTCCCGACCACGTCGATTGGTTAGTCTGGTCAGAGGGTCTTGATTCGCCATTTCCACGAGCCTGGCAATCGTCGCATCTCTCTCTCCCAAAGCGCGTTGACATTGAAGAATGAGATCGCTAACGTCGTCTCCTCGGAGGGCGAGGTCTCTTTCGAGGCCGTCTATGGTGTTCTCAAGCCTCTGGATTTTCGCCCTTAGCTCTGCGACTTCTGCACTGCCGTTGGTCGGTTGTGACTGCAGAGCTTTTAGTGAACTCTCTGCTTGCTGCAACGCGCGGCGACTGGTATAGATTTCGGGCCAGTACCGCTTGAGCAGGTACCTGAGGCAGTGACCGAGCATGAGCCAGAGGACTTGACCCCAGCTTGGCTTCGACTTGTTTGTTTGAGGATTCTTTACGAAGCTTTTGGTTCTTTTCCTTGCCATGGCAAACTCTCCTTGTTTCGGTAGTTGATTGGAGTGGCTTCTTTCCATGCGGAAAGACGCCTGTTAAGGTACGATTTTCTATTATAGCACTTTTTTGTATATATGTCAATGCCAGTGCGGTGAGATTCTCTGTTACAATAGAGAGACAAAAAGTCTGACTCTTTTCGCGTTTCATTTATTTTCTTCTCCCCTACTAGTATGCGTATTTCCTATTCGAGCGTGGGTACCTACCAAACCTGTCCGCTCAAGTACAAGTATCAGCACGTTGATCGTATTCCCGAGCCAAAAAGTAAGGAAGCAGTGTTTGGGACGCTCGTGCACGCAGTCATGAAGTATGTGCATACCCCCGCCCTCATCTCCCCTACCGTGGAGCAGGCGCTTGATTATTTTGCCAAGGGCTGGAACAGTGAAGTCTATGAAGATGAGATGGAGGAGCGCGCCGCTTTTTCACAGGGCGTTACCATCATTCAAGACTACCTCTCACGGAACAAGCCCAATGATTTTACTATCGTTGATCTGGAGAGTCGCTTTGCCATCGAGATCGGAGATGACATATCCGGCAAACACATTGTTTCCGGCATCATCGACCGTATCGATCGCACCAAAGACGGCTATGAGATTATCGACTACAAAACAACCCGCAAGATGCCGTCCCAAGACAAGGTGGACAATGACTTGCAGCTCTCCATTTATCTCAAGGCCTTTTTGGCACGCTATCCCAAAGAAGTCGATCATCTCGACAAGATTACCGTCAGCTTGTATTACCTGAAACATGGCGTAAAGCTGTCGAGTACACGCACCAGAGAACAGCTTGAACGGGTAGATGAGACGTTTCTCCAGGTGATCAAATCGATTGAAGAGGCTAAGTTTGAGCCGATTCTTTCGCCTCTCTGTGATTGGTGTGGGTATCAAAAAATCTGCCCCCTCTGGAAGCATAAGTTCGCTGAAACCAGGAAAGTCGAAACAGCCGATGTCAAGCAGGCTATCGGCGAATATCTGGACCTGAAGGGGCGCATGAGCGAAGAAAAGCTTCGTCTCGGGAAGCTGCAGAGTCTGATTCTTGAGTACATGGAACAAGAAGGTGTGGAGCGGGTATTTGATGAGCAAGGCATCATCGGCAAGAGTCTTCGCAAGACCTACAAGTACGATGCCGCTCGACTGCGCGATATACTCGAACCGCTCGATAAATGGGAGTCAGTGCTCAAGGTGGACGGCGTGGCACTCCGAACGATTCTTGCCACTCTTCCCTCCGTTACACAGGGGTCCGTAGAAAAGACCAAGGTCCTCGACAAAGAAAGTACTAGTCTTTCCGTCAAGAAAAACAAGATAGAGGTCGATGATGAACTGAGCGTCTAGGAAATATCCTGTCAGGAACAACCCACTTGACAGGATATTTTTTCTCCCTTATTCTATACCTATACCATAGGTATACGTATAACTCATTCACTCGACACATATGGAGAAGCACAACAAGGAAAAAATCATTATCGCCCTACGCAAGGCCGCTACCAGCCTGGAGAAAATCCTGGCGCGAGTCGAAGAGGAGGATGCAGCGTGCTTTCCTATTATCCAGCAGAATCTGTCCGTCATCGGTCTGCTCAAATCAGTCAATACGCTCATGCTCGAAAATCATATGCAGCGTGAAATGAGCAAGTATGACGGTCATGCGACCAAGCACATGCGTACGCTGCAGGACGAAATCCTCAAGATCGTCAAATTGTCTCAGAAGAAGTAGGACCACTCTCAATCATGTACGTGAACTTTTTATGAAAAAAATTGCATTGTTAGGCGTGCTCACGGTCGGAGTTTTCTTTGGCGCAAGAGCACTGTGGTCCGACTCAGAAACCATCGAGGTGGCACCTGCCATACCGGCTGTCACAACGACAGCTATCACCCCCCTACCCTTTCAGGAGACGGTCTCGTTTTCTGGCTTTGTCCGTGGAGCGGAGCACACTGATATTGCCCCAAAAATCAGTGGGTATGTGATCAAGATGGAAAAGGTAGAAGGTGCTCGTGTTTTGGCCGGTGAACGAGTCGCGATTCTCGATAGTGGCGAAGTTTCAGCTCAAGAACAAAGCGCCCTCTCATCTCTCCATTCGCTCACTACAACACTTGCGGCCACCAAGAAATACTATCGTCAGCGAATCGATGAGGCCGAGTCTGCCCTCAACAACGCCAGTGGTGAGAGCGCGAAGGACAGTGCGCGAGAAGCGGTTGAGACCGTGAAACGATTGCGTGACGTTGAAATCGCTGCCCTTGAGACACAGCTCTCTGACCGCGAAGGTACAGTGCTCATTTCTCAGTCCGGTGTGTCAAATACGGTCATTCGTGCACCGTTTACGGGAATTCTTACCAGCAAGGAAGTATCGGTCGGTTCTTTTGTGACGCCCGGTACACCACTCTATGTACTCCATTCACCGGAAACGCTCGAGGTGAGTGTTTCACTTCCGGGATCTCTCGCGCAGAGCATTACAAAAGGCAGTCGTGTGACTCTTACCAATAAGAGCAGCTCTACAGAGGGTGTGGTATTTTCCATCGGTATGGCTACACAAGAATCGACACAGCGACTGATGGCGCGGGTCCGCTTTGTTGATCGTACTGCCACGAGACAGTTTCACTTTGGAGAAATCGTCCAGGTGACGTTTGGAATGGGTGCACCAAGTGAGACACTGTTTGTTCCGGAAAAAGCCATCGTCAACATCTATGATGAGCACTTTGTCTTTACCGTACAAGATGGAGTAGCACGACGTCAGCGTGTCAGTGTGGGTGACGCCTCACTCGACAAGCGAGCTATTCTTTCCGGCCTCACCGCGGGTGCGCGTGTCGTGACCGAAGGAGTGCATGCATTGACTGATAATCAACCGGTTCTCGAACACTATGTCACACCCGAATAATCCCCCTCTTGGCTTGGCCGGACGTATTGCATCTGTCTTTCTCCGTAATACCGGTCTCTCCATACTTTCTATCGCACTGTTAGCTGTCTGGGGTATCGCCTCGTTTTTCTTCATGGCCAAGCAGTATAATCCGGAGATCGTTGCACCAGCATTTTTGGTATCGACGGATTTTCCCGGTGCGCGTGCCGATGAAGTCTATGAATTTGTAACACGTCCCATCGAAGACAGTTTGTACGAATTGCCCGCCATAGACGAAATATCCTCAGAGAGTCATCCCGGAGGAAAGAGTGTCATCATGGTTAAGTTTTTGGTCGGATCAAACAGTGAGGATGCCAAGGTTGCCATCAATCAGAAATTATTTGATCAACACCCATTACGACCTCATGGTGTGGCCGCATCGTCCGTGGTGTCTATCGATCCGGACGACGTCCCGATTCTCGATATCGGGCTGTCTTCGGATGACCTTTCTGAGAGCTCTCTCCGTAAGGCGGCTTTTGATATAGCTGACCAGGTAAAACTAGTGCCTGGCGTCTCAAAAATAGCGGTCAAGGGTGGTCGCACCAATCACTTACAGGTAGAGCTGGATGGCTCTAAATTAGCGCTCTACAACCTCTCAGTAAACGAGGTGCTCGAAGCACTCAACAAAGAAAATAGCGTGTACGCACTGCAGACGCTGACGAACGATACTTTTCATCCGACACTGACCATTAGCGGCACCATACCGGACACGGAGGCGCTCGCACGCGTCAGTATCCGCAATGCGCACGGGTCACTCCTACGCCTCGGTGATGTGGCGACGCTCTCTCTCGGACCGGGAGAAATTACCAGCTCTGTTCGTCGTACCGAGCATGATGCGGAGGCGACACCGGTCATTCATATCGCCCTCTCGAAATTGAAGGGTGCCAATTCCACCGACGTGTCGGAAGCTGTCTTGGCCGAACTCAAGCGACTGGAGACCGGTTTCATCCCAAATGATATCCGGGTGTCCATTTTAAATGATGAAGGAAAGACGGCAAGTAATGAGATTTCCAAGTTGACGCTCGACCTCACCAAGTCGGTCATCATTGTTGGCATCCTTCTTTTCGTATTTCTCGGTGCCAAAAACTCTCTCATTGCCACTATTTCCATTCCGTTGGTACTTCTCGTGGTCTTTGGTGTGGGACTCCTTGCTGGGCAGTCCATAAACCGT
>CAZHDL010000013.1:0-5074 GCA_964531045.1 uncultured Bdellovibrionales bacterium
CTCAAGGTCGGCTTGCGTATTTTGAAAGTACAACCTGTCGAGTCTAAACAACCCCATAGTCACTGCAACAAACCTTTTCTTGTTGTAACGAGTAGCGATAGTCTAGGCTGCGACACTTTATAAAAAAACATTCTTCAAATTTCCAATTCACAATTCACAATTTCCAAACAAATCCCAATGTTCAATTTTTCAAACTGACGATGATGTAGACTACCGTACTCACGAGTGCAACTATACCGAGCATCCATCGCAGACCTTCCAGAAACTTTCGAGGAAGCAAATCCATGAGAAGTCCATCAAACATATCAGTTCCTAGGGAGATGAAAAAAAGAACAATTGAAATGAGAGCGATAACACCGAAAATTGACTCCATACTCAGTGTGCTTTTTTCTTATCCTCGCATGGCTCGCTCGATGCGACGCTTGGCTTCACGCTTACCGATATCGGCACGGCGATCATATTCCTTCTTACCCTTGCCAATAGCAAACTCAAGCTTCACAAGTTGCTTCTTAGTATACAACCGAATCGGGACTAAAGTCAAGCCTTCCGTACGATATTTTCCGATGAGAGAGCCGATTTCTCGTTTGCGTAAAAGAAGCTTTCGTGGCCTGCTGTCTTCGTGCTTGGTATCACGGTGGGCATGGGCATAGCGGGGGATGAGGGCGTTCGTCAGGTAGAGTTCATTGCCATGGACGGTGACATAGGCGCCTTTCAGGCTAGCATGGCCGGTTTTGACCGATTTGACCTCAGCGCCAGTCAATACCAAACCAGCCTCGAAGCGGCCTTCGAGGGCATAGTCAAACCCGGCTCGTTTATTGGTGGCAATAGTAGTCATAACTGTACCCCTACTGTCCCATATTTGGCTTGTATAAGCAAGCTTTTTCTTCGTCCTATTGACTTTTCTCTGAAAAAGGAGTATAATAAAAAGTCGACCGTGTCGGCACCAGACATTTAACATGGCCAAAGGCCATCAACCGAGGGGATCAAGATGATCACTGCATTTATTGCCTGGATACTGGGTTTTTCTTTGGAGGAGGAGCCCAGGAGAAGCTTGAAGGTGCTTTTTCGTGCAAACAACATCCGAGGGCTGTACTTTCGTGAACACGAAACAGGTCTCAACGCCTATGTTTCGGTGGGTGATATGGATCTGCGCTGGAAGTCATATGTCGCGCCGGACACCATTCACACAACCCAGACACAGGATGGTTGCATCCATCTCCAAGGGACGGACAGGGTTGTCTACACCTTCCATCAGATCAAGGAAGGGACTAATGGTCAGCCGGTGCTCGTCCTTAAGGTCGGTGAAGGGGATGATTGTCATCTCGAGGAATTTACCCTCCCCGAGGCCTATGGGCGCTTCGGTCTCGAAGATGAGACCAGACAGACCTGCGAAGGCTGACAACGTCCCAACACTGCCGCGCCCCAAGTGGGTACCGGCAGCCCGCCCGCCAAGCTTTACTACCCTCGAGTAGTTGCTGGCGGGTTTTTACTTTAGGTTACTCACGTTCTCTTGACAGAATTCTATTTTTCTGTCATCCTATTTCTTCAAGAGCCATCTCTTGAAGGCAGTACCCGACAAAATCCCCAACCCGATTGGAGTAAGACATGAGCTTTCGCAATGCCATTGCGGCATTTTTCGCCGCTGTTTTCCTCGCCGCCTGTGGTGGTGGCTCCTACGAGAGCAAACCGCTGCTTGCCACGGCCGAGGAGGTTTCCCAAGCCTACTGGGCGGCGCCCGCACTGTTCAATCGGTCGGTGATCGATCGGATCGTTGGCACGGACGAGGGCGGCTACCGGATCACGGTGGTCGAGGATGGGCAGGTGCTCTACAACGAAGCGTCGCCTGACTTCGACTATCTGGCGGGCGTCTTGTTGGACGGCACGCCCCTCCGCCTGATTTCGGCATATGACGACGTCGATCACTACTTCCCCGACAAGCAGTTCCTGTTCGTGGGTGCGCAGCGGTTCGATGTCAACCTCAAAGCCACGCGCGCAGGGCGAGACCGGCGCATCATGGTCGTCGACGTGAGCGAAGGCGCCGGCGATTGGCTGGTGCTCTACGCCGTGGAAATCCCATCTTTCACGGAGGAGACGGACGACGGTCAGTACTTCTCGTACTGGGCGCTCATCAACCGCTACTCCGGGAAGATCGAACACTACGGCTACTACGACGAGTCGCTGGAAGAAGTGCTCCGTGCGGCTGGCGGCAAACGTCGGCTCGCGCAGGGTGGCTGGCTCGCCAAGCGCGTGAGCCACGCCCAGCGCATGAACGCTCAGTAGGCCTCCACTCCGTCGCAACGAGAACTATTCGTTGCACAACTTCACAGCTGCCGCGCCCCAAGTGGGTACCGGCAGCCCGCCCGCCAAGCTTTACTACCCTCGGGTAGTTGCTGGCGGGTTTTTTCTTTACTCCGCACATATCCTGAGTGTGTCGAATGGTGCACTTCACTTTTTGTTTTTTTTCAGGTACGATACAATGAATCTATGCCCGGTAGTGAAACTTTGACCAATACTCTTTTTGGCGAAGTGCACGTATTTGGGCGATAGAATCCATTGTCAAAGTTCTACTACCGGGTATGATAAACACCCCCACCAGCTCCGTAACCATGTTTCCAAGGAAGAGGCTCTCAAGCATTTAGCGGAGGAGTCGTTTTCACGGCGGGTGATTTCTTTTTATCGCTACGTTCATATCAGTGACCCAGAGGCGCTGCGCAATGAGCTCTATGCCGAGTGGCAGGTGCTGAGATGTCTGGGGGGGATCTTTCAAAGTCGGTGTCGAGCAACAAGATGATGCGTTTTGGAAATTGACGATCAAGGTAAAAAAACAAATTGTCGCCGATGGACTGGTAACAGGGGAGTACGATGTGACCAATGTGGGGACGCATCTTTCGGCTCGGGAGTTCAATTCCCTGTTGGAAGAGCCCGATACCGTGGTGGTCGATATGCGCAATAACTACGAATCAGCCATTGGGCACTTTGAACATGCGTTGACACCGAACGCCTACACCTTTCGTGAGGAATTGCCTCTAGCCAAAGAGGCACTCATAGGGAAGGAAGATAAAAAGGTACTCCTCTACTGTACGGGCGGTATCCGATGTGAGAAGGCGAGCTCATACCTGAAGCACCACGGGTTTCAGAATGTCTATCAGCTCCACGGGGGGATTATTGACTACAAGCACCAGATTGAACGCGAGGGACTGCCCTCAAAATTCAAGGGGAAGAACTTTGTCTTTGATGAACGCCTCGGTGAACGCATTACCGATGATATCCTGGCTCACTGCTACCAGTGTCAGGCTATTTGTGATGACTACACCAATTGCGAGAACCTGGAGTGCAATCTCTTGTTTATACAGTGCGCTTCTTGCAAGGAAACCTTTGCGGGCTGCTGCGGTGCTGAATGCCAAGCCATCGCCGCTCTCTCGGAAGACGAACAGGTGAAACGGCGCAAGGGCAAGGTGTTGCCAAAAAATCAGAACGTGTTCAAGAAAAAAATTGCTCTTTCAACGGAGTCTGTCTAGGAAGCGTTCTAGGACTGAAGGAGAATAAAAGCACCCTTTACAGGATGCTTTTTTTATTGTATACATGAGAGTCAATCTATGGGGGGGAACTCACTCCCGTATGGGAGACGAAAACACCCAGTCCCTTAACTGTCTCAAGGAGAGACACATGACCAAGAACTTTTTTACTCTGCGTGCCACTCTGGCTGCACTCGGCCTCATTTTTCTCGTTGCCTGCGGTGGCGGCGGGGATGATGGCGTTCCGTTTGGAGCCAAAGTGTGCGAGCTCCGGCAGGTACCTGCCGGATCGCTCATTCCAAGAACTGACGTCATCGACTATGAGCCGCTCAAGACGCCGGAGTTGGTCTCAGCCGGCGACAGTCTGTTCGTGGTAGACTACCCCTTTGCACCGGGTTCGTCTCAGCAGCTCCCGAACGCGACCATCACGTTCTTCGTGCAGCAGTTCGGGTATCGGGCGACTTCTGAGACCAGGCTGTGGGAATGTGCTCTGCGAGGCCTGTCGGCTGGTGACCGCATTGCTTTGCAGAGCGGTCCGCGTGACGAGGGGCAGCGGTTCTACGTTTCCGCCATGAGCGAGCTCACGCTTGTCGATGGACGGACAGCTTCTTCCGAACGCAGTGGGTTTTGGATCGAGTACTGATCCAAGTAAACTGACAATGGCCGGCTCCCGTGTGGATGTCCGGTCTTTTTCTTTTTTTGTCCGAACCTTCCCTTTTTGGCTTAGTTCGGCTATGCTAAGGAACATGTCCGGTAGTAGAACTTCGAAAGTTCCTATCGGAATGGTATAGTTGAAAAAGGAATGCAGCGTGATTGTTATGAGAGTTGTCGGAAGGAGTTTTTTTTAGGCAATGAGTGTTCGAAGTTTCACTACCGGATATGAAGCAGGTACTTCAGAATAAAATTGGTGCGGCGTTACAGGAGCTCCAGAAACAGGGGATACTCCCTGATTTTGTGCTGCCTCTTATCAGTGTAGAGCGGCCGAAGGATGATCAGTTCGGTGAATACACTACGAACGTGGCATTAGCGTTGTCCAAGCTCGCTAAGAAGAGTCCGCTGGAGATTGCAGAGCTATTGAAAACAAAACTTGCTGCAGATGAATTTCAAAAAGTAGAAGTAGCAGCCCCTGGATATATCAATTTCTATCTTTCGCAGAAAGAAATTTCTGCCGCGGTAGAGCGGATTTTGAAAGAAGGAGAGAAATATGGTGCGAGCACGTTCGGTCAGGGTATCAACGTGAACAATGAGTTTATTTCGGCCAATCCGACGGGACCACTGACAGTTGGGAATGGTCGAGGAGGATTTTATGCGGATAGTGTGACACGAGTACTTCGGAAGTCTGGTTATTCTGTCACAAATGAATACTACGTCAACGATGCTGGTGAGCAGGTGATGAAACTTGGCCACAGTGTTCTCAAAGATGCTGAAGCGGTGTATGGAGGGGAATACATCGAGCAGTTAGCAGCGAACAATCAGCAGAAAGATGTCCGGGAAACGGGCGAGTGGGCAGCCAAAGAAGTCCTAGAAAACATGATCAAGAAGTCAACAGGAGAGAAGAT
>CAZHDL010000013.1:5111-12150 GCA_964531045.1 uncultured Bdellovibrionales bacterium
GAGCGCTCAAGATTCTCGAAGAGAAAGGACTGAGTTATACAACAGAAGAAGGAACGCTGTGGATGCGGACGACTGATTTTGGTGATGATAAAGATCGGGTGCTGGTGAAGCAAGATGGTGCGTATACATATTTTGCTACGGATTGCGGACATATCCTGGGGTATATCGAAAGTGGCGTAAAGATAATTCTTGAAACGTTTGGTGCTGATCATCATGGCTATACGAAACGTTTTGAGTCTGTCGCTCGGGCGCTTGGGTTTACTGGAGAAATCCATTTTACATTGGTTCAGCTCGTGAAAGTAGTGAAAGATGGTGTGGAAGTGCGGATGAGTAAGCGGGCCGGGAACGTAGTAACAATCGATGAGCTCATTGAGACGGTTGGTCATGATGTGGCGCGATTTTTCTTTCTCATGTATGCGCCGGAAACACACATGAATTTTGATCTTGGCCTCGCCGAAGAGCGCTCGCAAAAAAATCCGGTCTACTATGTCCAGTATGCACATGCGAGACTGTGTAGCATTTTGCGAAAGGCCGAGGAAGAAGGTGTCTCTGTGACCGGTGGTGATGTATCGCTTTTGACACATCCCAAGGAACGCGAGCTTATTCGGGAGCTGATGTTTTTCCCTGAGCTTGTTGAGACGGTGGCACAGGATTTCTCGGTGCACAAGTTGCCTCAGTATGCTATGAAGCTTTCCGATAAGTTCCATTCGTTCTACGATGTCTGTCGAGTGATTGATACAGAAGCCAAAGAAATGACCGCCGCTCGTTTGCAGCTTGTGCTCGCGGTGCAAAAAGTGCTCGCGGAAACACTTTCGCTTATGGGTATCAGTGCACCGGAGAAAATGTAGAGTTTCATTGCTCTATTGTTCATGACTATGAGACCATAACGCCATAAAACAGTAAAACAAAAAATTATCCATCGTTTACCAAAAAAATACCGGGAAAACTACAAAAAGAAACGCGGCTGGGATGAAGAGCTTGTTTTTTTTGCGGTGAAAGTAGTGGGCTCGACAGCGCTCCTTTTTATCGTGGCGGCCGGAGTGGATATCTACGATTTGATCCATTAAAGCTATGGCAGAAAAAATAACATTCTATCTGGTGCGGCACGGTGAGGCAGAAAATAATGTCCGTCATATTTTGAACTCTGCTCCGGTGAAAAAAGAATACTCGTTGACCGAAAAGGGGAGAGAACAAGCACAAGCCACTGCGCAGTATCTGGCGACGGTGGGAGCGGATGTCCTGTATAGTTCGCCTATCTTACGTGCGAGAGAAACGGCGGATATTATTGCGCGTGCCACCGGTCTCTTTGTTGAGATAGATGATCGACTCTGGGAGGTGGGAATGGGACGATTTAATGGGCGTTCGCGAGAAGAACTTTTGGAGAAATATCCGGAACCGGAAATGCGTCTGTCACCTGATGTCGCAGATGGCATGGAGAGTTTTTTGCATGTCCATGGTCGTCTAGGTGATTTTTTGCGAGAACTATCAAAAGCGCACAGTGGAAAAAAGGTTATTGTAGTTTCTCATGGTGACCCACTCGAGCAGATGCACGGGATTTTGACCCATGAAGGGCCGGGACGCGCCGCACTCGGCTGGTACCCGGAGACGGGATCGTGTACGGAAGTGATCTGGGAGTTCTAAACAGTAAGAAGCATCGTCAAGATGCTTCTTTTCTTTTGTCTTTTCACGTGGTACGTTTGAGGCATCACTGGACCATCAACCAACAAGGAGACGTCCATGAAGTTCTTTCTAGTACTCATAGCTGTGTTGTTTGCAGCGGGACAAGGGTGGGCCGAGACGGTCGTTCCTGAAAAGTCGTATCAGTTGCCTTCGTGTGAACGTTTCGTGAAGCAAAAGGAACTATGTGAAAAGCTTCGGGAAGCACGGGCAATAGCCGAAGGAACAATCCTCGGAATTTTCGAGAGTTTGACAGAAGGAACGAAGGGAAAGAAAGGCAAGGTAATTCTGCGAGAGTTCGTAGTCGTTGCCCATGATCCCATCGATGGCGTGTTTCATACCATCAAGCTTGCCATGCCGCTCGTTGGTGACAGTACATTTCAGCCAATCGTACTGACCAAGCATGAACCACCCTACAAAGTGACGCGAATCAAGGGTCAGACGTTCAACAAGATGTTGTTTGAAGTCGTCTTGGGTGATCGCACGCTTTGGGTCTACGCTGCCAAACACCTTTCAGTACCTGCGGCGTTTCGTTCTCGTGATGTGCACGCCATGATTCGCGAAGCGGAATCAATAGTGTATTTGGCTACGCCGCCGTATCTGGTCAATGAGGAATTCGTCGCAGCAGGCAAGAAATACGTTCTTGATGTTCTGCAAGACGTTCTTCTTGAGCTACGGGAGAAGCGCGTGTACTCAAAGACCTACCCTGATCGGTTGGTGGCTGATGTTATCACGCCGGAAATCCTGCTGAACCTCCTCGTGATTGAGCAGACTGACCCCTGTCTTCTCAAAGATCGGGATCGGGGCTGTATCCGGTTGCTGCCCAAGTTGCTCTATGTGGAAGATGAACACGTCATGGATGCAGTGTTGGTCGAGTTCGTCATAAATGGTCTCGACGCTTACCGCTATATCTGCTCGGTAGCAGCGGCTTGTGGCGCCTACCAGTTCACCAATAACAAGACCCATCAATTTGGTGGGACGTACAACATGGTGCGGTCGGTTTATGACACTGCTGCGCTTGATCCTTCCTTTCGTCGTGGGGCGGAGAGCTTTCAGAATAGCGCCAAGGCAGCGGCTTTGCTCATCGATCTTGAACTCTCATCGCGGGGAGTGCCCAGTTGGGTACGACAAGCCTTTGTGGAGGATGAACGAGTCGGGGCGCTCTTCCCTACGGCCGCCTACAACGGCGGAGCCTCGCAGTCACGTCGCTTGGCTCATCTGGTAGCCGAGTACCGTCGTCTCTATGGAATCACGGCAACTTCCTTCGAGGCTTTTCCGTGGCAGGAGTTCTTTACGTGGATCAAAGGGAAAGGGAAAGTGTTCAAAACGGAAACACTGGGCTACTTGAAGAAGAGTGTCTTGGCGTGGCGACACCTCGCTCCTCGGCCAACTCGTCTGCCTGAAGAAGAATGAGCGATGGCGGTGTAGGACATGATCCAAACCGCTTTTTTCTTTGGGAAAGAGGGCATGGTATGATGAAAAAACAACCCTCTTTCTATGTCTCACGCCACACTGACCGAAACACTCAATACGTTCCCTGGAGGACTCCTGCTCACTGATACGGATTCCAAAGTGGTGTATGCAAGCTCTGCCCTTGAACGGCGGACAGGTTTTTCGGTAGCTGAAATTGTCGGAAAAAAGCCCGGGCAATTGTGGGGTGGAAAAATGAGTCGGGCCTTTTATACTTCTTTATGGCAAACCATCAGGACGCATCAACAGCCGTTTGTCGGCGAAGTACACAATACCAAAAAAAATGGTGCCAAACACGACGAACATATTTTTATTCTCCCCATTGTTGATACAGCAGGAGTAACCCGTTATTTTGCGGAGATACATCCGGATTTAGCAGACCGAGCGGCAGAGGTGACGTTTGGACACGAGTTCCTCTTGCGAGCGAGTCAGGGGGTGAATGATCAGGATTTTTTCTCCTGGGTATTTCAGGTACTGAAGCGTGACCGCTTTGCGGCAGTTCGGGGGAGCGAGCCATTGTTGTGGCAACAGTCGTTTGAAAACCCGGCTCAATTTTTTGAGGAGGCTTTGGTCGCGCCGATGGAACGTACCTTTGTTAGACGGCGGGAGGATGCACTCCTCATTGCGGAGGCACAAGCCAATCCTGAGCGCTTTGCCTATTTGTATGAAAAATATGTCGGACATATACGGGAATATTTCCTACGCCGTTTGGAACAAAATGTGCCGCTCGCGGAAGATCTGACCCAAGAGGTCTTTGTCCGGGCGTTTCGGTATATTGCCGGTTTTCGCATGATGAACGCGTCGTACTACACCTATTTGCTCCGGGTAGCACACAGCGTGCTCGTCAACCACTATCGTAAACAGTCGTGTGAGACCGTGTCGCTTTCTGGAAATGAGGGTGAGGAGGTGTTGGTAGAGAGCCATCCGACCAGTCCTGACCTTGATACTCTCCTTGCGCCCTTGTCTCCGCTTGAGCGGCAGATTATGGTCTGGAAGTATCGGGAGGGACTAAAAATTAAGGCGATTGCCGAACGGGTCGGGAAGAGTGAAAATGCGGTGAAACTAATACTCAGTCGTACCCGGAAAAAGCTCAAAAAAAGCCTCGGATAGAGGGGAAATTTTTCGAGGATGGGCGTCAAAAGAGTAGCGAGGTGTCATGTGACACCTTTTTTGTTTTTTGGTGTTTAATACTGTGCAGAGAAAAGAAAAATATTCATTAACCAAGAAACAAGCCCTATGCCTCTCTACAAAGTTCAAAAGCGCAATGGAGCCATAGTTGATTTTGAAATTGAAAAGATAGAGCAGGCCGTCAGGAAGGCTGCTGAAGCCATTGGGCAAACCGATCCGCTTATTCCGGAGACCCTGGTCAAAGAGGCAGAGATTGAATTGGAAGAAAAGTACAGCGATCAGATTCCGACCGTGGAACAGATTCAAGACGTGGTAGAAGATGTGCTCATCCGCTTTGATTATGCGGAAATGGCCAAGGCGTATATCCTCTATCGGGAGAAGCGTCGAGAAGCTCGTGAGGACAAAAATGTGGTCATTGAAGTGGAAAAGACGGTAGCGGACTATCTCAATCGTGCTGACTGGCGGGTCAATGCCAATTCCAATCAGGGGTATTCTCTGGGTGGTCTCATTTTGAACACGGCAGGCTCTGTCATCGCCAACTACTGGTTGTCACACATCTATCCGAAAAACGTCGGCGAGGCCCATCGCAACGGTGACTATCATATCCACGATCTCGATATGTTTTCCGGCTACTGTGCCGGCTGGAGTCTCCGGGTGCTCCTTGAAGAGGGCTTCAATGGAGTTGATAACAAAATTGAATCAGGACCACCGAAGCATCTCTCTTCTGCCGTGTCGCAGATGGTGAACTTTTTAGGGACGCTCCAGAATGAGTGGGCAGGAGCACAAGCCTTCTCAAGCTTTGATACCTACATGGCGCCCTTTGTGAAGAAGAAAGAGATGGAACTGCGTGAGGATATCAAACGGTACGGGATGAAGTTCGCTTCCAAGAAGAAGGAAACGGCGTACGTGGATGAAGTGGTATACAAGTATGTCTTTCAAAACCTGCAGTCATTTGTGTTTAACTTGAATATCCCGTCTCGCTGGGGCACACAGACGCCGTTTACCAATATCACGCTTGATTGGGATTGTCCGGAAGACTTGAAAGAAAAGCGCCTTCTGTTGGGTGGGAAGCCGTTTGAATACACGTTCGGTGAATTGGGCAAGGAAATGGACATCGTCAATCGGGCGTTTATCGAGATTATGACGCAGGGCGATGCCAAGGGACGCACCTTTACCTTTCCCATTCCAACGTACAACGTGGGAAAGGATTTCGATTGGGAGAGCGAGAAGAATTTGCCGTTGTTTGAAATGACTGCCAAGTACGGAACGCCGTATTTTCAGAACTTTATCAATTCGCATTTGAATCCCGGTGACGTGCGTTCGATGTGCTGTCGCTTGCAGCTTGATCTCCGTGAGCTTCGGAAGCGCGGGGGAGGATTGTTTGGTTCTGCGGAAATGACGGGCTCGATCGGAGTGGTGACGCTCAATGCGGCACGGATCGGCTATCTTGCTCGGGGTGACAAAGAAAAATTCTTTGCGCAGATCGATCATCTCATGCATCTTGCCAAGACGTCGTTAGAGATCAAACGAAAAGTGATACAGGAGTGGATTGATCGGGGACTCTTTCCGTATACCAAGCGTTACCTCGGGTACCTCAAGAATCATTTCTCAACCATCGGCGTCAACGGTTTGAACGAGGCTATTCGCAATTTTACCGACGACAAGGAGAATATCACCACCAAATGGGGAAATGCTTTCGCTGAAGAGGTGTTGACGCATATGCAGGAAACCATCAAATCCTTTCAGGAAGAGACCAAGAATTTCTACAACCTGGAAGCAACGCCAGCCGAAGGAACGACGTATCGTTTTGCCAAGGAGGACAAGAAGCGCTTCCCGGATATTATTCAGGCCGGGACCAAAGACGCTCCGTACTACACCAACTCATCACAGGTGCCGGTTGGGTATACGGATGATGTTTTTGAGGTGCTTGATTTGCAAGATAACCTGCAAACCAAGTATACGGGCGGAACAGTGCTGCACTGCTATATGAGCGAAAAAATTTCCTCACCGGAAGCCTGTCGCAATCTGGTACGGAAGATACTGACACGATACCGTTTGCCATACATCACTATCACGCCGACATTTTCCATTTGTCCGAAACACGGGTATCTGTCGGGAGAACATGATTTTTGTCCGAAGTGTGATGGAGAGCTCGGGGTGTCAGGTGAGCGATATGACGAAGCCTATCGCAAGACGTATGTCAGTAAGGCAGCAGCAAAATAACATACTATAAAATAAATACGTAACTAATAAACATATGACACAAGAACCGATGGAGAAGAGTCGCACCCGCTGTGAAGTATGGACTCGTGTGATGGGGTATCATCGTCCCGTTTCTCATTTCAATGTGGGAAAAAAGGCAGAACACTACTCGCGCAAACATTTTGAGGAATGTGTGGCGGACAATGTTTCATTTGAAGCTCGCTACGGAGTTACGGAAGCCTAAATGTAAACGTTCATGAAGCTCTCAGCTATCCAGCGCTTTACGATGCTCGACTACCCGGACAAGGTAGCTTGTATCGCATTTACGCCCGGGTGTAATATGCGTTGTGGGTTTTGTCACAATCCCGAGTTTGTACTGCCTGAACTGATGCGTGAAATTCAGCAGGATTTCATCGCCGAAGAAACATTCTTCAATTTTCTTGATCAGCGCCGGGGACTTTTGGAGGGTGTGGTGGTGTCGGGTGTGAACCGGATGGGGGGCCGGATTTGCCCCCATTCTTTTCGACAATCCAAGGGGGGGGGGTTTTTGCCCAACTTGATT
>CAZHDL010000013.1:12160-18472 GCA_964531045.1 uncultured Bdellovibrionales bacterium
GTCGGGTGGTGAGCCGACTGTGTGGCAGGATTTGCCACATTTCTTTCGACAGATCAAGGAGAGAGGGTTTTTGACCAAGCTTGATACCAACGGCAACCATCCAAAAATGCTCCGACAGCTGCTCGACGAAAATCTGCTCGACTATGTGGCCATGGACGTGAAGACATCACTCTCGGAATATCCGAAGTTGGTGGGAGGACGTGTGAAGGCGGAGCATATAGAGCAGAGCATCGCAATGCTCAAGGCTGCCGGTATCCCGTATGAATTTCGTACTACTCTTATCAAGGAGATACATACGGAAGAAGTGCTGAAAGACATGCAGGCACTCCTTGCTGGTGCTAAGCGCTATTTTCTCCAGACCTTTCGTCCAGGTCATACCCTCAATCCTGTTTTTGCCACGTACCATTCGTTTTCTCCTGATGAAATGGAGCAGATAGCCAAGCGATTTGTGTGCGAATTCACCGAGGTACGTCGTTAGTGTTTTTCCTGTAATATTTTTTAACCACATCGATATGCAAAAATTAGAATGGAAGGACGAATACAGTGTCGGGGTAGCTCTGATAGACGAGCAGCATAAAATGTTTGTGGGGATTATGAACGAATTGTATAGTGCCATCGTTGAAAAGAAGGAAAAGACGGTGATTGATGATGTCTTCAAGCAGCTCGTGGCCTATACACAGTTCCATTTTCAGACCGAAGAGCGCTACTTTGATGAGTTTAAGTACGAAGGAGCGCAAGAGCATAAGGAGGCGCATGCAAAACTCCGTCATCAGATTGCCGAGCTGGAAGAGCGAAAGGATGGTATTTTTGAAGACCCTTTTCTCTTGATGGATTTTCTGGAGGACTGGCTTGTCAATCATATTATGGGCATGGATAAGCAGTATGGTCCCTGCTTTCGTGAGCATGGATTGGAGTAGTCTTGATTCCGAGCGCGTTCTTTGGTAGGATGCCTGTACAAAGGTAATGAAGGAGCCCCGCCGAAGGCAGGTGGGTATCACTCCGGAACCGCGAGAAGAACCCCGAAAAAATCGCTCTGCTCATCTTGGGGCAGGCCAGCAACGGGAAGTAGACCTCGCCGGGCAAGCCCGTAATAGCTGTTATGAAGAGCGAGTAGCTCGTTGGTTGTAGCGAGTAGGGAATTTCCTAATAAGCTACAGACTAATAAGCTACAAGCTAAAGCCAAGGTGGTACCGCGTTCGACTCCCATAGTCGCTCACGCCCTTAGCACAGTTTTTGTGTTAAGGATTTTTTTATTTTTATAGTTATGTTCAAGAAAGTAGAATCACAAGTGAGTATGAATATATGAGTCAATTCGAAAGACAACAACTCGAATCCGAAATGAAAACATTTGAGGTCATGCCTATTCCGCAAGTTGATTCTCAAATAGAATGGGATGTGCAATTGTCCTCGTTTTTGTTTACTCAAGAAGATTCCAATTGGGGAAGTGCAGAACATCCTCTGGCCGAGGAGGCACGACGGTATTTCGCAGAATATCCGATTCCGGATGAGTTACTGCAAGACTGGAAAATGATATTTGATGAATTAGGAGCAGATGAAGAATCAGTGCAGAATCTTGCTTTGGTGCGGCAACATCCTGAGATGGAAGGTGATGTTTTGAAGATGATTGCGGAACACAAACCGAATATTACAAACGCTGGAAAAATTCAAGAAAAACTCTTTTCCGTTCTTGAGCGTTTTGATGTGCTTTTTTCTCCTTCTGAACTGGCAAAAAAATTTCGTACCGCTCTTGTAGCTGACCAACAAGCACGACTTCAAAGAAAAGGGGACACACAGAAGATGCTCGGTGCATTAATTGATTTTTTCAGGCCAGATAAAAGGACCACTTCAGTGAAAAGAGTGAATTTTGTGCTGACTGATCCGTTACGAAGAAAAGACTCCGGCTGGGCGTTTCAGAGTAGTGAGGAGTTGACAGTGGTATCGCATATTGAGAACACTGGTAATCAGGAGCATGAATTTCTTCATTCGATCATCAATCCTATTGTGACTAAAATGCGGGAAAAACTTGATGAAGAACAGCGAGGAAAAATATCGAAGTTGGCGAGTACGGATCTGCGAGATGATTATGGAGACGATTGGTATAGTCTTCTTTGTGAAGAGGTTATTCGTTCGTACAATGATGTTTTCCAGCATGGCGGTGCGATTGAAACATATGAGGGATTTCAGCAAAAAATCAGCAGCTTGAGTGAGGATCAGTTTCAGGAAGCCCTGGTTGAGAAATCTATGTTTCAAGAGAGATGTGCTGAGCTCGAAATTCGATCAGCAGAGGATCTCAGAAGGAAATCCCGGGAGTTTTATGAGAGTATCGGAAAGAATCCGTTGCGAGAAATTATGTTGGGATTGTATCAAGAGTATGTCAACCGATCTGATCGAGAGGAGAATTTTGAAACATTTTTTCTCAGAAATTTTATAAGCAAAATCTCGTAACCGAAACACCCTATGTTCAAGAAAGTAGAATCACAAGTGAGTTTTCCCCAGATGGAGGAAGAGATCCTCAAGTTTTGGGAAGCGGAAAAGATTTTTGAGAAGTCTATTTCACAGCGGCCAGCTGATAAGTTGTACAGTTTCTATGATGGGCCACCGTTTGCGACGGGAACACCGCACTATGGACATATCGTAGCAAGTGCTATCAAGGATACCGTGCCACGTTACTTCACCATGAAGGGCTACCGAGTGGAACGCAAGTGGGGGTGGGACTGTCATGGACTGCCTATTGAAAACATTGCCGAAAAGGCACTGGGCATTACCCATAAGAAGCAAATTGAAGAACTGGGAGTGGCCAAATTCAATGAGACCTGCCGTTCCAAGGTACTGGAATATGTCGGGGAGTGGAAGAAGGTCATAGGTCGCTTTGGTCGTTGGGCCGATATGGAGCATCCATATGCCACCATGGATCGCGACTTCATGGAGTCAGTCTGGTGGGTATTCAAGGAACTGTGGGACAAAGGCTTGGTGTATGAAAGTTACCGCACCATGCACATCTGTCCGCGCTGCGAGACGACCCTGTCACAGTCCGAAGTAGCGGAGGGGTACAAGGATGTGAAAGATTTGGCTGTGACGGCAAAGTTTGAGCTGCTCGACCCCGAAAAATCCGAAGCAACTTCGGATCTCGGGGCAAGCGAACCAAAGACTTACGTCTTAGCGTGGACGACGACACCATGGACTTTGCCGGGCAATGTGGCGTTGGCGGTGAATAAGGATATTGAGTACGTACTCGTGAGAGATTCTTGGGTTCAGAACGAAGATGATTCACTTGAGAATGTTGGAAAATCAGAAAGCAAAGTAGAACATTTTATTCTTTCTGAGAATTCTTTCGACAGCATGAAAGAGTCCATTGGTAGAGGTGGAAGACACATTGAAAACGGAAAACATGCTGGAGGTTTTCATAATACGCAACTATCAGTAATCCGAAAGTTTAAAGGTTCTGAGCTTCTAGGAAAATCCTACAAGCCACTCTTTGATTATTACGCCAAGGATGAGACTCTCAAGGATCGAGAGAACGGCTGGAAGATTTACCATGCCGATTTCGTGACGACCGACATGGGCACTGGTATCGCCCATGAGGCCCCAGCCTTTGGTGAAGATGACATGCAACTCGGGAAGCGTGAGAATTTGCCATGGGTGCAGCACGTCAACATGGATGGCACCATGAAGGCCGAAGTGACGGACTTTGCCGGACGACAGGTGAAGCCGACCGAAAATCCGCAGGAGATGGATATAGAGATTATCAAGTACCTAGCCAAGCAGGGGACGCTGTTTGCCAAGGAAAAATATGAACACAGCTATCCGCACTGTTGGCGCTGTGATACGCCGCTCCTCAACTACGCGACGAGTTCTTGGTTTGTGAAAGTGACAGATATCAAGCCCGAGATGCTTGAACTCGCCAAGAATATTCACTGGTCACCGGAACATATCAAAGAAGGACGCTGGGGTAAGTGGCTCGAGGGCGCGCGGGATTGGTCTATCAGTCGACAGCGATATTGGGCCAGTGTCATGCCGCTGTGGAAATGCGAGTGTGGAGAAATTCGAGTCTTTGGTTCGGCGACGGAACTTGAAAACGTCTCCGGGAAAAAGATTGATGATTTGCACAAGCATATTGTCGATGAAATTACGTTTCCCTGCGCCAAATGCGGCGAAACGATGCATCGTATTCCGGACGTGCTCGATACCTGGTTTGATAGCGGCTCTATGCCGTATGCTCAGAACCACTACCCGTTTGCAAACAAAGAGCAGTTTGAGCAGACGTTCCCGGCCGACTTCATAGCTGAGGGGGTCGATCAGACTCGAGCCTGGTTTTACTACCAACACGTGATTGGCACAGGTATCAAGAACAGTAATGCCTTTCAAAATGTCATCGTGAACGGTATCGTGCTTGCCGAAGACGGGAAGAAGATGTCGAAGCGCCTCAAGAATTATCCGGACCCGATGGATATTTTGAATAAGTATGGAGCGGATGCCCTTCGATATTACCTCCTCTCATCGCCAGTAGTGGCGGCGGAGAATCTCAATTTCTCTGAGCGCGATCTTTCTGATATTGTCAGGAATGTTTTTCGTATGCTCTGGAACTCGTATTCGTTTTTCACGACGTACGCCAGTATTGATAACTGGACTCCGAAGGTTGATGCTAAGCCGTCAGACAACCTGATGGATCGCTGGATTCTGTCTGAATTGCAGCTCCTCATACAGGAGGTGGATGGCGCTATGGGGCAATATGAACTGAACAAGGCGACGCGCGCCTTTGCACCGTTCGTCGACAACCTCTCCAACTGGTACATCCGTCGTGGACGCAAGCGTTTCTGGAAAAGTGAGGATGATAGTGATAAAGAGCAGGCTTATCAGACACTCTATACCGTGCTCGTCACCCTGTCCAAGCTGATGGCGCCATTCACGCCGTTTCTTGCTGAAGAGATTTACAAGAATTTAACAGGTGAAAGCTCTGTTCATCTTGCTGATTATCCCGTGGCAGATGTAAGTTTGATAGATGAGAAGTTGAATGAAGAGATGAGGCAAGTTCGTGAATTGGTTACTTTTGGGTTAAAGCTGCGTGCTGATGCCAAGGTGAAAGTTCGACAACCGCTTGGCGTATCACGTATCAAGTATTCTGTATCAGGCGAAATGCAGGAGACTATTAAAGAGGAATTGAATGTAAAGAACATTGTTATTGATGAATCTCAGGAACAGGAGATGATTCTTGATGTAGAAATTACTCCCGAACTACGTCTCGAAGGTGAGATGCGGGAAGTGGTGCGAGCCATTCAGGAAGGTCGCAAGAAAGCCAAGTTCAATGTCGAAGACCGAATCATCTTGGGCTACGTCG
The DNA here is from genome assembly GCA_964531045.1 of uncultured Bdellovibrionales bacterium. Lineage (GTDB taxonomy): Bacteria > Patescibacteriota > Minisyncoccia > Moranbacterales > UBA1568 > UBA1568. The sequence continues at coordinate 17,496 of CAZHDL010000013.1, forward strand.
GGAAAGAAGATGTCTTCGCTAAGTTCGAAACCGACATTGCCCGCGAAGTCTTGGCCACAAAAATAGAAAAAGAAAATCTGGCAGATGCTGAATACCAAGAAACTATCACTCTTGATGGTACGGAATTATCTTTCAGTTTAAAGCGAGTATGAGCCGAGTGATTATTATCTGCGGGCTTCCAGGGTCTGGAAAAACCACTTTGGCCAGCGAGCTTTCAAAGGAATTGAGAATTTTTTGTCTTCATAAAGATTCCATAAAGGAGTCGCTGTTTGATTCTTTGAAGTATTCTACTCTTGAAGAGAGTAAGCGGATAGGATACCCCTCAGTTAAAGTGATGCTTGATTTGGCGGAAGAAAATATCAGAAATGGTATCGATGTTATTTTGGAATCCCCCTTTAATTTTCCAGAGGAGGGTATGCTGTTTCAAGCCTGGAAGAAAAAGTACGAGGTGAATATCTACTCCATTATAGCGAAGATTGATGCGGAGGAAAGGAAACGAAGATTTATCGATCGAGAAAGGCATCGTGCCCATCGTGATACAGAACGACTACAAAGGTCAGAGCAGACGTTTTCGGATGTTTGCTCGTATGAGCATATGCCAGAAAAAAAGCTTTTTCTTGATACGACACAACCAGTTGAGAAACTTGTTGGGCAGGTTATAGAATTTCTCAACAAATAAGCAGAGGCATTTCCGATTATCAGCGAGAACAGATATAATAGAGAGAGTAGTTTTGGAACACCATGAGATTGTTTTCGCCGTTCACTTCGTATGTTTTTCGCGATACGGTCAGGAGTAAAACGCTTCTTGCCCTTATTTTGACGGTGCTCGCTGCGGTCTCAGCGGCTATCTTACTGACCATGGGAGTGCTCGAGGGATTTCGCACCATGCTCGTTGATGGCGAGCGAGGATGGTTGAGTGATGTCATTATTTCCCCTCGAGAAGGAGAAACAAGTATTCAACTCAGTAGTCAAATAGA
>CAZHDL010000014.1:0-11279 GCA_964531045.1 uncultured Bdellovibrionales bacterium
GGTGGAATTGAGTACCACGCTGACGGATAATGATGTTTCCGACAGAAACGGCCTGGTTGCCAAATATCTTGACACCGAGTCTCTTGGAAATCGAATCACGACCGTACGAGGTAGATCCGCCCGCTTTTCTGGTTGCCATAGCAGTAGGGGTGCTTACACATTAGGAAAACTGCGATATACTGGATTTGAGTATATCACACCTGTCAGTTTTGTCAATGTTATGTGGGAACGAGCGACACTGTGGTTTCGAGAAAATGGCAGCCGCCTGCTCCAATTACTGGGCGTTCTTTTGGTAGGGATTCTTTCTTTTGAAGCAGGACTTTTGCAGGGGCGAGCCGAGCCTAGGTCTCCCATAGTCTTGTCTCTCCCTGCAATACCTGTGGAGGGCGCTCCATCCTCTGTCTTGGGCGCGGAGACGCCTTCTGCGCTGCCTTCGACCCACAGAGAGCCCGTGGTGGAGAGGGGTGATAATCGGACGGATTGCGTTTTTGTTGGGAGTAAAAACAGTAACAAATATCATCTGCCTTCTTGTACTGTTGCTAAGCGAATTCGTCCGGAGAACAGGGTGTGTTTTGCTTCAAAAGAAGAAGCAGAGAAAAGGGGATATAGTCCAAGTTGTATCAAGTGATGATACGCTCCCTATTCGAAGTGACTATTGTGTGGCATACTTGAAGAAAATGTTGTACCGGCATGATGCATACTGAAAATTTCAATCGTCAGAAAATTCGTTTGGTCAGTGCTGTTTCTTTTGTTGTCGGGTTTTTGGATGCCTTCCTTATCTACGTTCTCTCAACGTATTTTTCCGTTATCTCCTCCAGCGACAATGTTGGAATATTCTATCTCATTGCATACAGCGGAGTGTTCGTCAGTCTGTTTTTTTTGCAGCCCCTCATACGAAAAATAGGGAGAGCACATGCTTTGTATCTTGCTTTACTTGTCAGTATTGTCGCTTCTTCGGTTTTGGCCGCCACATCGGTGCCTCTTTTTTCCATTGGGGCGGCTCTCCTCCTTATTGTGGCTACCAACGTCATTTGGGTAGCACTAGATATTCTCCTTGAGAGCTTTTCTCGGGATCGGGTTTCCGGCTCTATTCGAGGTCTGTACCTTACCATTATGAATGCCGGACTGCTTTCGGCGCCGTTTTTGTCTCTCAAAATGCTCGATTTCTTCAGTTACGAAGGTATTTTTCTGACTCTGGTCATTGGATATGCTCTGGTATTTATCGTTGCTCTGCTTGGCTTTCGTACTGATAACAAGGTGTTTCAGGAGAAGCTTCGTTTTGGATCTACTTTGAAAAAAATGCTGAAAGAACGAAATCTCCTTCATATTTACCATGTGTCGTTTGCGATGGAATTTTTCTATGCTCTCATGATCGTGTATACACCTCTTTATCTTCGTTCATTGGGGTATTCCTGGAGTGAATTGGGAATTATTTTTACAGCAATGCTTATTCCGTTTGTTCTCCTCCAGTATCCCTTGGGTATTCTGGCGGATCGTTACTTCGGAGAAAAAGAAATGCTCCTTATCAGTATCACTATTGCCGCTCTGGCGACAGCGACGTTACCGTTTCTCGGAGCAGGAAACGCTGTTGGTTGGGGGGTGGCCCTCTTCATGACTCGGGTTGGTATTGCGGGCATTGAAATCCTGCGAGATGCCTATTTCTACAAACAGATAGATGGGAACGATATGAATATCATTGCTTTTTTTCGGATGACGAGACCACTTGCCAACATCGTAGCCGCAGCGCTCTCAACGATCCTGTTCCTCTTCTTGCCTCTCTCCAGCGTTTTCTTTGTGGTAGCGCTCTTCCTCCTATTTTCCTTTGTAGAAACTTGTTTTCTTTCGGACACAGTGGGGGAACGTTGAGAGCAGATATCCCTAAAGGTAGCGATTCTTTCTCTTGGAAAAAGAGGCAAAAAATGCTATGGTAAAGGGGAGATGGATCTAATTCTCCCTTTTTTGTTATGGCTTATCATTTCCATCTGGAAAAATTTGAAGGGCCTCTCGATCTCCTCCTTTCCCTCATAGAAAAGGAAAAACTCGATATCACTCAGGTCAGCTTGGCTCAGGTGGCCGATCAGTATTTGGGGTATATCGAAAATGAAAAGACTATTTCTCTCGAGAATCTTTCCGCGTTCTTGACTATTGCTGCTCGTTTGATACTGATCAAGTCGCGGGCACTCTTGCCAGTACTGTCGTTTACTGACGAGGAAGAAGAGGCAATGGAGGATTTGGAGTATCACTTGAAGGCCTACAAGCTTTTTCGGGAGGCATCGCAAAAAGTCGGTATCCTGTTTGGCCAATTGAAACCGGCATCGGTGCGAGAAAGTTTTTTGGGGACACAAGTGGTTTTTTATCCGCCAAAAGGTATTACCAAAGAAGCCTTGCGGGGGCACTTTGTTGATGTTTTGGGGGAAATACCGGTTTTTGAAATCCTTCCTGAGAAAGAAATAGCTTCAATTGTGACTCTGGAAGAGAAGATCGCTCATTTGCAGCAAACACTGTCGGAAAGAGTGGAATCATCTTTTCATGATATCGTGAGTGATGCTGAAGACAGGGTGGAAGTCATTGTTTCCTTTTTGGCTATGCTTGAGCTCATCAAACAACGATTTATTTCTGTTGAACAAAGAGAATTTTTCAGTGCCATTCATATTAAACGATTGCCTTAATTTTTATGACCAACGATACGCTTCTTTCGGCGCTGGAATCCCTCCTGTTTGTTAGTGGAGAGCCCCTTTCGTATGCTCGGTTAGCAAAAATTCTCACTCTTTCAGAGCAAGAAGTGGCGGAAAAAATAACAGAGCTTGCCAAGCTGTATCGGGAAAGACCGGACAGTGGACTGATGCTGCTTCATGATGAAAGTACGGTAGGACTGGCTACCAAGCCGGATAATGCGATGTTTGTTGAGGCGCTCACCAAGAGCGCATTACAAGAAAGTCTCAGTAAGGCGGCTCTCGAGGTTCTTTCTATTATCGCGTATCGGGCGCCGGTTTCACGAGCGGAAATAGACGCTATTCGGGGTGTCAATTGCAGTTTCACGCTCCGTAATTTATTGCTGAGAGATCTTATTTCCAAAGAAGGTAATCCGAGCGATAGTCGGGGGTATCTCTATCGACCAACGCTGAAATTTTTACAGGTGCTTGGTATCGAAGATATTTCTGCCTTACCTGATTATCAGGTGTTGTCTCAGGATGAACGTCTTCGGATGGTTTTGGAAGGAGAAGAGGAAGTAGTAGCAGAGACATCTTCCAAAGAGAAGGAGGCTATTGAAAACAAAGAAGAGTAACCTATGCGTTTTATCGTTATTTTGGCCATTGTGTTTACAGCATACTACTCTTTGTTTGATGAACAGAGAGCGGTCTTGTTTGCGGTAGCTGGGGACACTTGGTCGAGGTGGACGGAAGAAGAAGTGTCGTCTTCCGCATCGGAAAAAGGAGGAGCCGCAGTCTTGGGAGTGGAGCAGATAGTGGAGCCGGTCGTCGCAGAGAGTCGAGGAATGGCTACTGGTTTTTTGCCAGAAATGAAGGAATATTCACCCAATCTGGCTATTGTGACGGCACACGCTTCAATTATCATGGATGCTGAGTCTGGCAAGGTGCTCTATGCAAGAAACGCGGATCAGCGTCGTCAAATTGCTTCTCTGACCAAGCTGTTTACAGCAACCATTGTGATGGAGCGTATTACAGATCTGGATGAACTGGTGACTATTGATGAGGAAGCGGTCTATGCCGAAGGGACACGTGTTGGTTGTCCTCGCTCTGGTTTTTGTAATGGGGTACGTCTCAAGCCGGGAGAGAAAATATCGGCGCGAAATCTTCTTAAAGCAGCCCTAATGAATAGCGCTAATGATGCGGCGATTGCTCTTGGGAAGCATATTGGCAAGACTCAGGATGGATTTGCGAAAATTATGAATGAGCGAGGGAAAGAGCTCGGTCTCGTTAATTCCCATTTTTGCACTCCTTCAGGACTTGAACCGGATGGACGTGAGCATGAGTGTTATTCTACGGCGAATGATGTGGCCAAAATAGCTGTGCATGCCCTGCAATTTCCTGAAATTTGGGAAATTATGCGGCTTGAGAAACAGTTTATTACCGATGTTTCCGGTACCTATACTCATGAAATTTTCAACACCGACCAGCTTTTGGGGCAGTTTCCCAACTTGCTCGGAACAAAGACCGGATTTACGCCCTTGGCAGGATACTCTTTGTTAGCCGTAGCAACGGATCATTCAGCCAATCACAAGGTAGTAGCGGTTGTCTTGGATGACCAGTCTCGGTGGCAGAGTATTCAGTCAATGTTTGATTGGAGTTTTCAGGCATTCGATTGGAAGTAATAAGTATCGGCACTTTCCGCCAGCTGGCGGACGGAAGCGAAAAAAGTCTTCACTTCACTCACTTCCCTTTCTGCCGACAGGCAGGGTTTGGTAATAAATGTGTTAATGTAACGAGAATTGTATGGAGACCATTCAAATTGCCCAGATACAGAGTGTCCCAAATATCATAAACGTCCTCAAGGTCATGACAACTGGTCTCTTGGCTTTTTTGATTGCGTTTGCGTTGACACCGCTTTGGACACATATCCTCTATCGGTATAAGTTTGGTATCAAAATCAAAGAAAAGTCAGTGAATGGTGAACAACTAACATTTGTCAATAAACTTCATGCCGGGAAAGCGGGCACGCCAACCATGGGTGGTGTTATCGTGTGGGTGAGCGTGCTCATTCTTGTCCTTCTTTCGCACTACGTTTTCCCTTTTATTGCTGACTGGACAAACACAAATTTTATTGCCCGATTGGATTTTTTCAAGCGTTCCCAGGTGTGGCTCCCGTTGTTTGTCTTGGTGACAGCGGGCGTGCTTGGTTTATTTGATGATTACATGAGTGTGCGGGGACGCGGGACAAACAAAGGTGGGGGCATGCGGTTTGCTCAACGCTTTTGGTGGCTGTTTGCTATTGCTGGATTTGGAGCCTGGTGGTTTTACAGTAAGCTTGGCTGGGATGAGATTCATATTCCGGCAGTAGGGGACTTCACTATCGGTCTATGGTATATCCCGTTGTTTATTTTTGTGATTCTTTTTTCAGCTATTTCTTCTAATGAAACAGATGGTCTGGATGGCTTGAATGGTGGAGTGCTTCTCATCGCTTTCAGTGCTTTTTCGCTTATTGCTTTCGTACATAACAAGATGGACTTGGCAGCGTTTTGCGCAGCTCTTGCCGGAGCACTTCTGGCTTTTTTGTGGTTCAATATTTATCCAGCTAGATTTTTTATGGGAGATACTGGGGCGGTGGCGCTGGGTACTACTTTGGGAGTGGTGGCGATGTTAACCAACTCCGCTTTGGTGCTATTTGTCATCGTGGCTATTTATTCTTTGGAATCCGGCAGCGTTGCTATTCAGCTGTTTTCCAAAAAATATTTTGGTCGGAAAGTTTTTTTGGCAGCCCCCATCCACCATCATTTTGAAGCGAAGGGGTGGCCCGAACCAAAAATTGTCATGCGAGCATGGATACTGACTGCTCTCACTGCTCTTATTGGAGCGATGATCGGTATATTGGGAATGGGCAAGTAATTCATTTTTTTGAAGAATTTCTATGGAACTTCGCAGCATGGAGACGGCAGACTTTTCGGGGCAACGAGTCCTGGTTCGGGTGGATTTCAATATTGAGCAGAGTAATATAGCCAATATTGAGGAGCATTTTCGTCTGAGAATCGTCAAAGATACGGTAGATGCTGTGATGGCCGCCCCAGGTGCAAAAATAGCACTCCTCACTCACTTTGGGCGTCCAGAAGGCAAGAAAAATCCGGAGTATTCCGTTTCTATCCTGGTAGACGCTGTCAGTCGTGCACTCGAGAGAAACGTACTCTTTGTTCCTGATTGTGTGGGCGATGCCGTTAGTGTCGCTTTGGAGCAGGCTCTCCCTGATCAGGTGTTACTGCTTGAAAATGTGCGTTTTTATGAGGAGGAAGAAAAAAATGATGCAACATTTGCTCAGGCTTTGGCCAAACCCTTTACGTTGTTTGTGAACGAGGCCTTCAGTGTCTGTCACCGTGCGCATGCTTCCGTAGAGGCAATTACGCGTCTGCTTCCCTCGTATGCTGGTCTGCGCTTGATCAAAGAAACCGTCGAACTTGATCAGGTACGCTTTTCTCCGGAACATCCGGCGATTGCTATTATCGGAGGTGCCAAGATTGAGACAAAACTCCCGCTTATTCATGCATTGGAAAAGAATTTCGATGCGATTTTGGTTGGTGGAAAGGTCGCCAATGAAGCGCTTGATCAGCAGGTTGTTTTTTCGGAAAAGGTTCTCCTTCCAAAGGATTTCGATTCCAGCGCTCGATTAGATATTGGCCCTCAAACAATCGGATACTATACGCAGATTATCAGTAAGGCAAAAACAATCATTTGGAATGGTCCCATGGGAAAATTTGAAGAAAAACCATACGATATCGGCACCGAAACTATTTTGCATGCCCTGTTGAATAGTCAGGCCTATGTGGTCATAGGTGGCGGTGAATCGCTGGCCGTGTTGGAAAAGGCGGATGTGATCGGAAAAATCAGTTTTGTGTCTTCTGGTGGTGGTGCAATGCTTGAGTATTTAAGTGGTGCGTCACTTCCGGGATTAGCAGCACTTTCGGCATGATATACTGAAAAGAGAATACTAAATATACCTTATGGCAAAAATTACCGAGGTGAGCGCAAGAGAGATTCTGGATTCACGGGGAGACCCGACTGTTGAAGTGCAAGTCACGCTCGATGATGGCACCGTGGCTAAAGCCGGAGTGCCTTCGGGGAAATCAACAGGCGCTTTTGAAGCGATAGAGCTGCGCGACAATGATGCCAGACGCTATCGGGGCATGGGGGTGTTGCAGGCCGTTCTCCACGTCAATACGGTTTTGGCAGAGCATGTTGTGGGGCGGGATGCACACGATCAGAAGGGACTCGATGACGCCATGCGAGCGCTTGACGGGACTCCAAATAAGGCCAAATTGGGGGCGAATGCCATTTTGGGTGTGTCTCTTGCGGTCTGTCGAGCGGCTGCTTTTTCGGCACGGATACCACTGCATGAACATTTGGCTTCCCTGTATGGAAAAAAAGAAGCTCAGGGTCATTTTCCGGTGCCGATGTTCAATATAGTCAATGGTGGAAAACATGCGGACTCCGGTTTATCTGTGCAGGAGTTTAAAATTGTTCCGTTCGGCATCCGTTCTTTTCCTGAGCAGTTACGAGCCGGCAGTGAAATATTTCATGCCCTGGAACATATTCTTGGGCAGTCCGGACTGGCTACTTCCGTCGGTGATGAGGGTGGCTTTGCGCCTCGGATGGAAAGTCACAGCCAGGCACTTGAGGTGATAGGCCAGGCAGTATCAGAGGCGGGGTATCGCCTCGGTGAGGAAATATTCATCGGCCTCGATGTGGCAGCGGATTCTTTTTATGACAAGGCAGAAGACCAGTATTTGCTGAAGCCGGAAGGCGTAAAGCTTTCTCGTGAGAGCTTGGTCAATGTGTATCGGGAGTGGATGGAGAAGTATGCGGTTGTTTCAATAGAGGATGGACTTCATGAAGAAGATTGGCAGGGCTGGGCTACCATGAAAGAAAAACTGGAAAAAGAAAATGCTGCCTGGAAACAAACGCCCATGCTGATCGGTGATGATTTGTTGGTGACCAATGTTGAGCGATTGAACAAGGCTATTGAGACAGGTGCCTGTAATGCCGTACTCATCAAGGTGAACCAAATTGGTACTGTATCGGAGACGCTTGACTGCATGCGATTGGCTCGTGAACACGGTATGAACCGGGTAGTATCGCATCGTTCCGGAGAAACGCCGGATGATTTTATTGCTGATTTGGCAGTGGGGACAGGGGCGGAATTTATCAAATCAGGCTCGCTTTCCCGAGGAGAGCGCTTGAGTAAATATAATCGCTTGTCAGAGATTTATCACGCCCTACAACGAAAAACAATACCGGTCACGGCAGAGTAACTCAGTAACAGTGTACCGCCTATGTGGTTTCAAAAGAAAAACTACGACGTTATTTGTGTCGGATCGGCCTCCAAGGACATTTTTTTTCCTACGGATGAGGCTCTTATCCTGGAAACACCGGAGGATATTACGGCACAAAGAAAGATTGCTTTTGAATTAGGTGGGAAATATCGGGTACAAGACCGCTTTGAAGCCGTGGGAGGCGTTGCCGCCAATGTTTCCTGTGGATTGGCGCGGCTTGGTTATCAGACAGCTGCTTACAGCTGCATTGGACAGGATGAAATTGGTCGCTTTGTTTTGGGAGTATTTCGAACAGAGGGAGTGTCTACGGAATTGCTTTCGCAGTATGAGGATGCCAAGACCGACCTGTCAGCTATTATTGTGATGACACAAAATGGTGAGCGAACCATATTTCATAACCGTGATGCCAATGAGCGCTTGGTCGTTGAGACAAAAAAACTGAACAACACCCGGTGGATTTTTGCGAGTGCTTTAAATGGCGATTGGCGATCAAATTTGGATAGTATTGTGGCTGCCAAGACGAGTCTTGCTGTGAGCCTTGCTCTCAATCCCGGTCAGCACAATATCCGCGAGGATGCAAAAAAAATGCTGAGTATTTTGTCGGCAGTTGATGTGTTACTGCTCAATAAAGATGAAGCGATTGAGCTTCTCAAGTCATCGCTGTCTGCCACGGATGCTGAATTAAATGATGAGCTGTTCCTTCTGAAGAAACTCGCTGAATCTGGGGCAAAAATCATCGCTATGACGGACGGTAAGCGAGGAGCGTGGGCGTACGATGGCAAAGAATTTTGGTTTTGTCCTATTCACACGAAAAACGGTGTTGTTGATAGTACTGGCGCGGGTGATGCTTTTGGTTCTGGTTTTATGGCGGCTCACTTGGCAGGCAAGTCTCTCGATGAGGCGCTGCGGTACGGTATGGCCAATAGCGGAAGTGTCGTCGGTTTCTATGGTGCCATTGATGGACTGCTGTCTCAGACCGATATGGCGGAGCTTGTTCCATTGATTAACCCGAAGCGACTCTCATAAACGAGAAAAAAGTGGTATAATACAAAAACAAAGAACGCTTCTTTGCTCTTCACGTCTGACTCGTGATAGATGCTTTCTGTCAGTGAAAAAAGAAGCTAACAGTAGTTACTATGGGTTTGTTTGGGAATATCTCTTTTCGTAAGGATTCTGATTTAGTGCTCGCTTTGGATATTGGAACCGAAGTGGTGAAGGCACTGATTTTGCGCATGGAAAAAGGCGTAAAAAAAGGTACCGTGATAGGTGTTGGCCGAGTAGCACAAAAAAGTGGCAATATGCAAAGTGGTGCCGTATCGGATATCAGTGGCGTCATTGATTCTTCACGCCAGGCTATTGCGCTTGCCAAAGAAAAGGCCGGGGTAAAATACATTGAAAAAAGCATCATCGGTATTGCAGGAGAGCTGGTCAAGGGGACGACGACCACGGTGCATTATGAACGAGTGAATCCGGAAATGCATATTGGTGTTCCTGAACTCAAAATGATTATCCAGAAGGTGCAAGAAAAAGCCCTGGAACGTATCAAGCGGCAATTGGCGTGGGAGACCGGACAAAGCGACATAGATGTCAAATTGATTAATGCTGCGGTTGTTGATATCAGGATTGATGGATATCACGTCGTCAACCCGGTGAACTTTCAGGGACGTTCTGTTTCCATGAGCGTGTTTAATGCGTATGCGCCCATGATTCATCTCGGCGCTCTTCAAACCATTGCTGATGAGTTGGATTTGGATCTTTTGTCGGTGGCAGCCGAGCCCTACGCCGTTGCACGATCCGTTGAGGTGGAAGACATGATGGACTTCAGTGCTATTTTTATTGATGTTGGAGGTGGGACAACGGATATCGCGGTGGTGCGTAATGGTGGGCTCGAGGGGACAAAGATGTTTGCTCTTGGTGGACGTGCTTTTACCAAGCGTTTGGCGCAAGAATTTCAACTGAGCTTTGAAGTGGCAGAGCAGATGAAGCTTGACTATGCCAATGGGCGACTGAAGAGTGATGATGCCACCCGGGTAGCAGCTCTTTTTGCTGATGACTGCCGTATTTGGTTGGGGGGTGTTGAACTGTCGCTCATTGAGTTTGCTGAAACGGATTTGCTGCCATCGCGTATTTTCTTGTGTGGTGGTGGGTCGGCCTTGCCTGGGATCAAACAGGCGCTTCTGACCCAGGAATGGGCTGGAACATTGCCTTTTTCCAAACCGCCGCAGGTTTCCTTTCTTCAGCCAAAAGACGTGGTCAGTATCACGGATATGACGGGTGAGCTCAATAATCCACAAGATATGACCCCTATCGGATTGGCACATTTGGCTTTACTTGATTCGGTAGAAGAAGAAAAAATGCTATCCGCTATTTTGCGACGCAGCATGGAATCGCTTGAAAACAAATAATTGCTACGTTATGCCCCAGACTTTTTATATAGAAAACGACGAAGAAATCATCTCGGTGATCGGCCGATTGCGAAAATCATCTTCGGAAGAAAACTTCTTTGTTTTTCCAAAGCGGGCATTGGTATTGCAGAGTATCGTCAACTTGCGCTTGTTTCAAAGAGAGGCGGAAAAAATTGGTAAAAAAATTATCATCGTAACACAAGATGATGCTGGTAAGGTTTTGGCTGAAAAAGCAGGATTGATGACAGAACGATACACTGATGATTTTTCCCGTCAGGCTGAGCAGCACATCGAAATTCCCGCTGTTTCTGCTCCAAAAAAGAGCGCACCTCTTGAAACTCCGCTTCACATCGACGCTGAGCACTCGAGTCTTCGTGCCAAGGATATCGGAAGTAATGATTTTTATACGAGTCCCAGAATGGAACCGTCCATGGTGGTGGCACCAACCCCTCCAGTCGCTGTCAAAGACGCGCAACCACGGACGCTTCGTATCAGAAACGCTTCGCCTGAAAAACAGACCAGTCTCAATTCCAAGCGAGTACTAGGAAGTGACGGACCATCACGGATGATGCCTCGTCCAATTGCCCCACTACAGGGAACAGACAGTTTTGCTCCCGTAATAAATATGGGGATTCCATCAGGAATAACTCCCCAGCCTCAGCCGTTGTCTCCATCATCCCTACAAACCGGTCGAGAAGAACGCTTGCGGAACTTTTTTTCAAACGGAGGTGTTACTCCTGCACCGGAAGCAGCACCCTTCAAGGAAGCGCCCAGGGTTGCCCAGAGTATGCCAGCCACCGCTATTTCTTCTCGTAAGGCCGGAGGTATCTTTTTATTTCTGGGAGGAGTATCAGTGGTATCACTTTTGGGAGTGGGTG
>CAZHDL010000014.1:11289-13839 GCA_964531045.1 uncultured Bdellovibrionales bacterium
AGTGGGTGTCTTTTTGTTTCTTCCGAAAGCCGAAGTGCATATCGTTCCCTACCGGACAACTCAAAATGTCGATCTTCAGTTTGAGGGAACGATGACCGGAGAAGATAGTGACCGGGTGGTGGCAGTTCGTTTTGTGGAAAAAGAACAGGCTGTTTCTATTACAACTGAAGCAACAGGTACTTCTTTGGGAAGTGCTCAAAAGGCGCGCGGCACGGTGACTATTACCAATGCGTTCAGTGCGGATGCTCAGTCACTCGTGGCTACCACTCGTCTCGAAACACCGGAAGGGAAAATCTTTCGTTTGCAGAGCGGGGTAACGGTTCCAGGAATGAAAGATGGTCAGCCCGGGTCGGTGGATACTACCGTGATTGCTGATCAGCCAGGTACAGAATATAATATTACTCCGGCTACGTTTACGATTCCTGGTTTTAAGGGGAGTCCGAAGTACGAAAAGTTTTCTGCCCGTTCTGTCAAAGCTATGGCGGGAGGCAGTGCCAGTAATGGCACCAATCAGACTGTTATTTCAAAGAGCGATTTGGAAAAAGCGGCTCTTGAGGGTCAAAAAGAGGCTCGGCAGTCGTACATCGACGGGGTAAAAGCAGAACTGTTGCCGGGTGAGCGGATTTTGGAAGAAAATATTGACATGGTGTCGCTTCAGGATGCTACACTGCCACTTTCCGGTACGGCTGCCTCATCATTTGAGTACAAAAACACCTATCGGATTCGAGGATTTGTATTTTCTGAAGAAGCGCTCAAACAGCGTATTCTTTCAAATGGCGAGGAGCGGGTAGGTACTGTGCTCTTTCGTCCCGTAGCTGTGTCGCTCTCATATGGTGAGGCCATACCTGATTTTGATGCACGAACTGTGCGCCTCAAAACACACGCGGTTGTTACGTCGGAGTCAGTGATAGAACGGGAAAAGTTTTTGGCGGGAATTCTTGGAAAGGACGAAAAAGGTATAGACGAGGTGCTGACCTCTTTCCCGGAGATTAAGAAGATAGAAATTGATTTTAAGCCTCGGTTTTTCTCTTCCTCTATCCCAAATTCAGAGAGCCGAGTGACTCTTTTTGTTGAGCCGGGCCAGGAATAAGCCTCTTGTTCTGACTCCTTTCTTCTGGTAGTATCAGACAGTATCAGTGTTTTTACCCTATGGATGCAGCGGATTTGCAGGAAAAACAAGCCCAGACTAGACGTCTCCAGTCTGATTTTTTTGCCGTGGAGGGAGAAAAAAAGCAACTGGAGCGAAAGCACGAGGCCGTCATGGATGAACTCCATCGTCTGAAAGTAGCAGGAGAACGTCTGGAAGTGGAGCAACAGACCAAGGAAACTGAAAAAGTGGCTCTTGAGCGTCATATTGAACTCTTGGCAGATGAAATGAAACAGCTCAAAAGAAAGATGGATGCCCTCTAAAGAGATAAGGATGAACGCTATGCACACGAACGATATTCGGAAGAAGTATCTGGAGTTTTTTAAAGAGAAGGAACACGTCATTGTGCCTTCTGCTCCGCTCGTACCGGAAAATGACCCATCAGTACTCTTTAATACGGCCGGGATGCAACCGCTCGTACCCTATCTCTTGGGAAAGCCGCACCCGATGGGAAAGCGAATTGTAGACGTTCAAAAATGTGTCCGTACGGGCGATATTGATGATGTTGGTGATGATACCCACCTCACTTTTTTTGAAATGTTGGGGAATTGGTCTTTAGGGGATTATTTCAAAAATGAATCCATTACGTGGTCGTGGGAATTTTTGACCGACGCTAAATGGTTGGCCTTGGATCCGAAAATGCTGTCGGTGACCGTTTTTGAAGGTGATGAAAACGCCCCTCGAGATGAGGAGTCAGCTGGTATCTGGCAGTCTCTCGGTGTGCCACAGGAACGAATCGCCTATTTGCCCGCAGAAGACAATTGGTGGGCGGCTGGCCCGACTGGTCCTTGTGGTCCCGATACGGAGATTTTTTACTGGGTTGGCAAAGGTGCTCCAAAAGGGAACAAGGGAACACATTCCAAAGAGTGGATGGAGATTTGGAATAATGTGTTTATGCAGTACAATCGAGTCGATGAAAAGACACTCGATAAATTACCGGCGCCCTGCGTGGATACCGGCATGGGACTGGAACGAACGATTGTTACGCTAAACGGCCTCAAAAATGTCTACGAAACAGATGCCTTTGCTGACGTCTTGGTTGCAATTCGCACCAGGGTGGGCGAAGAATCTTATAGCGAACGTTCTGCTCGTATCATTGCCGATCATCTTCGGGCGGCTACGCATATCATCGCTGATGGTATTGTTCCAAAAAACGTTGATCAGGGCTATATCCTGCGTCGTCTCATCCGTCGAGCCATTCGTGAGTTTTATAAGATGCACCACGAAGAGCCGGTTATCGCGGAGATTGCCAAGCTTTTTATTGCCAAGTTTGAGGATATCTATGGATCTGTCAAAGAAAACAAAGAGAAGATTCTTGATGAATTGAGTCGGGAAGAAACAAAGTTTCGCGCTACTTTGTCCAAGGGACTGAAGGAGTTGGAGCGACGAACCGGAAATGGAGC
>CAZHDL010000014.1:13923-17079 GCA_964531045.1 uncultured Bdellovibrionales bacterium
TGCTACGTATGGTTTTCCCCTGGAAATGACTCAGGAACTCGCCAAAGAAAAAGGCGTTGCTATCGACGAGGCCGCCTTTAGAGAGGAGTTCAAGAAACATCAAGATTTGTCCCGAACCGCAAGCGCCGGGAAGTTCAAGGGTGGATTGGCCGACAATAGCGCCAAAGTAACAGCCTATCATACCGCCACTCACCTCATGCTTGCCGGCTTGCGCAAAGAATTGGGAACAGGTGTGCATCAGGCTGGATCAAATATCACCGAAGAGCGAACCCGTTTTGACTTCACCTATCCGGAAAAAGTATCACGGGAAGTACTGGGTCGTGTGGAGCAGTACGTAAATGACGCTATCGCTGCGTTAGCCACGGTGAGTACCACTATCATGGACAAAGAAGAAGCACGGGCAGCCGGCGTGGAGGGAAGCTTTTGGGAAAAGTACCCGGAGAAAGTCACCGTCTATCAGGTGAAAGCTGCCGATGGGACGGTGTATTCTCAGGAACTTTGTGGTGGTCCACATGTGGTCACGACCGCTGATATTGCCGCTTTCGGAACATTTAAGATTATCAAGGAAGAAGCCAGTTCTGCTGGAGTGCGGCGAGTCAAGGCGGTTTTAATCTAAAAAGCTCTTGCCGTTTGACAATCCTGGGGAAATCCTGTACAGTACCAAGGTTACTAAAAGGCTTACATAAAGGCATATGCTCGCGATTATCAGAACAGGTGGAAAGCAGTACAAGGTCTCTGAAGGAGACAAGATTAAGATTGAAAAGCTCGAAGCTGAAATCGACAGCACGGTTAAGTTTGAGGTGTTGTTTGTCGGTGATGACAAGGTGGCACACGTCGGTACCCCAGTGCTTGAAAAAGCCGTTGTTGAGGGGACAGTTGTGGCCCAAGATCGTCATGACAAGGTAAAGGGCATCAAGCACAACCCAAAGAAACGTTACCTCGTCCGTTTCGGACATCGTCAGGCATATACCGAGGTGCGAATCACCAAGGTTTCCGCGTAATATCAAAACCGCCTCAAGAGGGCGGTTTTTTCGTTGCTACAAAAGAAAAAGACGGACTCAGGTTTGAGTCCGCTACGAGCGAGGTTGATGATGGGCTACCAGAACAAATCAGCGCCCCGTATCCCTGCCACTGCCATACGCTCACTGAGCGATAGGAGTTGGCAGTCTGGCGTCTCTGGTACTTGGCGGGCAGATACCGCCTGGAATGGGAGTTCAGCCACTGGCACAAAGGCTGTCGCGTCTTCTCCCGGTTCGAAAGGCCGTAGTGGGATTTTATCCCCATTCTCCAATAACAAGGAAGGCATGCTTGTCTCCTTGGGTTGAAACTCGATACCAACATTATGCCAGTTCTCTGCGGTTTGTCAACGCGGCACTGAGCGTCAATTCGTCAGCGTATTCGATGTCTCCGCCGGTACTGAGACCTCGTCCCATACGTGTTATTTTTGCTCCAGAGGACTCCAGTTTCTTTTTGAGATAGAGAGCGGTTAGGTCGCCTTCGGTGGTTGGATTGGTCGCGAGGATGACCTCTGTGATACCGTCATGCTCTACCCGGCTCAGTAGTTCAGCTATACGAAGCGTACCGCTGTTGTCATTTTTTCCTGTTTCGAGAAGTCCTCCGAGTACGTGATAGAGGCCGGAATAGATACCGAGTCGTTCGAGAGCGATGACATCAAGCGGTTCTTCAACGACGCAGAGTGCCGTTTGGTCTCGTTTGGTATCGGCACAAATAGTACAGAGTTCACTTTCGGCAATATGAAAACAGCGTGTGCAGCTTTTGAGGCGAGGGAGCTCCTCCAGGCTTTCTGCAAAATGTTGCAACTTGTCTGCGTCCTGCTTGAAGAGGTAGAGCACGATTCGTTCGGCCATCTTGGGGCCTACCGATGGCAGGGCGGAAAAATGTGCGATGAGCGACTGAAAGGCTTTGGGATATTGCATAGTAAAACTAATGTCTAATTATCAATTTCTAATTTCTAAACAATTTTTAAATTTCTAAATTAGAAAATTTAGGGATTGTTTGAAAATTGTGAATTGAAAATTCTTTTAGTGGGCTTTTTCGAGTGATTTGAAGGTTGTGGAGTTTTCTTCGAAGTAGAGGGAAATCTTTCCGACCGGACCATTACGGTGTTTGGCGACGATGACATCGGCGATACCCTTGTTTGGTGTATCGGGCCGGACTCGGTCTTCACGATAGAGGAACATGACGACGTCAGCGTCCTGTTCGATGGAACCGGATTCACGCAGGTCGGAGAGTTTCGGGATTTGATCGGGACGGGATTCCACAGCACGGGACAACTGGGAGAGGGCAATGACCGGGATATTGAGTTCTCGAGCCAGTTGTTTCAATCCACGGGAAATTTCCGAGATTTCCTGGACACGGTTGTCTCCCTTGCTCGAGCGACCTTCCATGAGCTGGAGGTAGTCGACAATGATCAGTCCGAGATTATGTTCGGCCTGGAGACGACGGGCCATGGTGCGCATTTCCATGATATTGAGACTGCCGGTGTCATCGATAAAAATAGGAGCCTCTGAAAGTACGCCCATGGCATCAGAGATTTTTTCAAAGTCATTACCAGGTCCTTCGCTCGAGAGTTTTCCGGTACGGAGGCGCCACAGGTCCACACCGGCCTGCGCAGCAATCATACGGTCAACCAGCTGATCGGCGCCCATTTCAAGCGAAAAGATACCGACAGGTACCTTGCCATGGACACCCACCTGGCGGGCGATATCGAGCGCAAAGGTGGTTTTTCCGACCGATGGACGAGCCGCGAGAATAAGTAAGTCGGAATTTTGCAGTCCGGCCAAAAGGTTGTCGAGATCGGGATAAAAGGTCTGGACACCACGAAAGGCGTGATCGCTCTTGTGGAGCTCATCAATACGATTGAACGCTACCTCAAGAATCGACTTGATGGGAATAAAGTCCTGCTTGATGTATTTCTGAGAAACGGAAAATATCTTCTGTTCGGCTTCGTCCAGAAGCTTCTGGACATCTTCGGACTCATCGTAGCCGAGCTCGACGATATCACTTGCCGCCGTGATGAGACGACGGAGGAGTGTCTTTTTTTGAACGACTTTGGCGTAGTGGACGACGTTGGTAGCCGAGGGCACCGTGTTGACGAGAGAGGCCAGATAGCTTGATCCGCCGATACGTTCCAAC
>CAZHDL010000014.1:17089-18362 GCA_964531045.1 uncultured Bdellovibrionales bacterium
GCATCGTTTCGTAGATGAAATTGTGATCGTCTTTGTAAAAGTCACCCACCTTGAGCAGATCAGCCACCTTGATGATGGCGTCTTTATCGAGCATGAGCGACCCGAGGACAGAGGCTTCGGCTTCGATATTGTGTGGCGGGACACGCAGGTGATCGGTTTTGTTGGAAGCCATTCCGGTAGTGAAACTTCGATAACTCCTGTGAGGGAATTATTGAAGTCTTCGAGTTTACAAATTTATGAATTGTTTCCAGTAATGGGAGATGCTTTGAGTTTTTCAATCGAAGTTCTACTACCGGACATGAGAATCTATAACAGATGAATATATCGTATTATAGCGCGCCATGGAGAAGTGAGCCAGAGTCGGTGGGTATGTGGATATGTGAGGGGGATGATTGGCTCTTGGTCTGCTGTGGCGTCTCTTGACATAGGAGGAAAAAAGGTGTATAATGTATAGTCATAACAAGGAGCGACACCATGACAAGCATCACGCGTTTCTGGCGGCAGTGCCTGAGGGTGCTGTTCCCCGAACGTAGGGGACTGGAGCTGGAATTGGCTCTTGCCGCGGAGGATAAGCGGCTGACGAGACTTTCCAGCTAAACCCCTCTGTATGAGGCCAAGCAACAAGAAGGTCGAGGTGTCCACGTGACACCCCGACCTTTCAACTTCTTCGTAGGGTTGACACTTTTGACAAAAAATCGTAGTATCTTTGAATCGTGCTGAGAGTACGAGAAGAATCAACAACTCATTCCCAGGAGGGAACATGGAAATAGTGCTAGAATTCTACGCAAACCGGCACTGGATCGGCATGGTACTGATCCTGGTTGTCCTCTACTGGCTGTGGCAGGAGTTTAAGAAAGCTGCTGCCAGCTTCAGCCGGAGCAACCAGGCATTTCAAGCTTCGAACAAGCCCCTTCCCGCGGAAGACTTAGCAGAGCTCGGCGCCGAAGGATTTTTGCGCCCAGAGTTATTCGAACCGGGTCAGAAGTAACGTTTCAATCAGGGCCGGGCATCCATCGTGGTGTCCGGCTCAGAAAGTTTCTAGAGATACTTTTGACTTGACGCAATTTATAAAGTATGCGTTAATAATACGAACACTTCCATGGGGGAGGTGTCGAACCGGAGTACATGCCGTGCCAAAATCAGTCCTTTCTTTCATCCTGGTCGCTTTGGCCAGCCTCCTCACGGCCTGCGCGCAGCGGGATGGCCCGAAGCCCCAAACATCGGGGTCTCCAGCTCAGCCAAGTCAGCAGGAGCTTGACTCGCGCGAGTATCG
>CAZHDL010000015.1:0-18342 GCA_964531045.1 uncultured Bdellovibrionales bacterium
GGAAACAGTGTCTTTGGAAACATCGGTGGGGGACAATGAAGATGATAGTGTACTCGGTGATTTTATTGAGGATACGGAGACGGTGATGCCTCACCAGGCTGCTTCACGCAAGCTTTTGAAATCCCACATTTCCGATATTTTAAGCGAATTGACACCAAGAGAACAAAAGATTCTTCGTATTCGTTTTGGGCTGGAAGATGGCGTGACACATACGCTCGAGGAAGTAGGACAGGAGTTTGGTGTCACTCGGGAACGTATCCGCCAGATTGAAGCCAAGGCGCTGGAGAAAATTCGTGAGCACGAACACCTCCGCAAGCTGAAAGACTACTAGGTTTTGACGGTGTACGTGAAAATGCGCTATGCTAAACCCTTCCCTCTTCGGGAGGGGTTTTTCTTTGACAACGAGGATCATTCAACCAATTATGCAAAGGAGGATGTATGGGTTTTGATTGCACAGAGCGTATGGCTCTCGGGCTTGACCCTGCGTATCCCTGCTCATTCCCAGTCTCTCCGGAAGTCGCATGGGAACTGGTCATGATTTCTCCAGAGTACTGGTCCGGCCAAACTACCAAAGTGGGGCGAATGGTGGTGCACCGCGCCATTGCTTCCCAGATGCTCAAAGGCTTCGCACGGCTCTACGAAGCGCGTTTTCCTATCGCCATGATGGTGCCCATCGTGGCCTTTCACTGGGATGATCTGCTCTCGATGAGAGCGAACAACACCAGCGCGTTCAACAGTCGTTTGATCGCTGGTGCAAACCCGCCCCGACCATCTCTTCACGCCTACGGTCTCGCCTTTGATCTCAACCCGCTGTGGAACCCGTGTCGTTCTAACGGTATATGGCTGCCTGATGGAGCCAGGTTTGATTCGCGCCAACCAGGTGCTCTCACGGTGTGGGTGGTACAGATGTGGGAGGACATGGGCTTTACCTGGGGTGGTCGCTGGAATAATCCCATCGATATACATCATTTCCAGATGCCGCCTGAGAATATCCGAGCCAGGGGCTTCTAGCTGTGTCTAGAAGCCTTTTTTCTTTTCTTTGAGCCCTGTCTTGCCATTTTTTTTCCTTTCCGATACAATACCTTCGTTGCCAGATGTGGCAATTTGCTGTCAAAAAGTACCTGACTGTTCCGCCAGATTAGGGAAAGAGAGCACAATTGACAATTTACTCCGGCGTAGCTCAGCGGTAGAGCAGGTGACTGTTAATCACTTGGTCGTAGGTTCGAATCCTACCGCCGGAGCTAGGTATTGACGAAATAGCACAGATGTGCTATTTTTTCATGTCCGGCTTGGACACAACCAGTCAAGGAGGTCCCATGACCCCGTTTCCTAAAGATCTCATCGAGGCCATCAAGCAGGAGTTTCAAGGACATCCGTGGTTCGAATCGGTGTCCCAGGCACTTCATGCAACCAATGGCGCGAGCGTCGCAAGAAGCCTGAGCGAAGCAGCCAAGCTTCGCTGGGCCGACGGACACCTTCTGGAACCAGAAGGGATTGTCCAGGCTTTTCAGGAAGGACGGCAAGATGATGTGCTCAAAGCCGCTGAGCGGTCGGTGCGCATCGAAGGACTTCTGTTGCGTATCAACGAGCATTGGCATCAACATCAATGAGCCCACCGCAGGAATCCTCCTTCGGTGGGTCCTGCATTTTTATACCTCCACCCACTTCAATTCTTTCAAGCTTTTCCCAATATTTCCCCAATCTAAAGTTCTAAGCTTGTTCACTAAGAGGAGCAATTATTAAATAGAGGCTTACATGAGACCCTATTTATTTTTTTATATTGACATACAAGAAGAAAAATGCTATACTGCACAGTTGCAAGTATTAGGTTTTGCAATAGCTCTATTCCCAGCATAGTAGGGAAGACTCCATAAGGGGGTGTATGTCTCAAGATTCATTTTCCAGAAACGAGGTCGTGGCGTTGCTTGCCGCAGTCATGCTCTCGAGCGAGGGCTCTGACGCTGAGTCCAGTTGGCAGAACATGCAAGTTCGGGGCTCGGAAGTGAAAGCCATCCTGGAAGGTTGGGAAGCGCCACCGGACACGGTATGTCCATACCCGGCGTCAGACGCGGTACTCTGGCACTGCTGGAGCGCTGGAAAGGTTGCACGACGTCGCGCCGCGTTCCTGTAAGAATCCGCCACGGGGTGAGGTAAGTCCATCAGCAGAAAAATCTGCCTCGGTGGACTTTTCTGTTTTATACCAAAACTCTCTCCATTTCTGTTATCATCTTCCCAATACTTCCCCAATCCAAAGCTCCCTGCCTGCTGGTAGGCAAGTAAGTTCCCGCCGAAGGACGGGCAGGCATCCACTAGGGGGAGCTAAGAAAACGAGGCTGTAATAAGCCTTGTTTTTTGTTACCCGGGATAGTATTCGAACCAGGCATTTACTTTTCTTCTTAGTATGATATAAAAGGAAGTCCCACCAAGGGGCGTTTTTCAACCCAAACGGAGGCCAGCATGTCCTTTGATACCGATGCTTTCAAGAGCGTCCTCGCGACCCAGTGCGCAACTTCCAGTGTCGAGAGCAGCCATGCTTGGAACTTGGGGCCAGATGTTTTCGCGGCCCTGGTTCGGGAGAAGGGGGGGGCCGGGAATGGACCGTCATCTTCTATTTTGATGCGCATGAAGTGAAACCACGTGACGGGAATAGTGGTGAACAGCACATAGCGCGTGAGCTTCAGCTTGCCATGATGGCGGGCTACTCAGTGGGCAGGTTTTCCGATAGGTCTGATGACCATGTGCGCGCTGCCTATTTCGATACGGACATCGTTCCGCGGGACCTGGAAGGTCTGGTCAACTGCGCTTCGCAACTGTTCGCCAGGGTGGACAACAGTGAAGTTGAATGGCCGGACAGGGCAGCACCTATTAGCCTCGATTAGCAGGCACCATCAATAAGGGGGTAAGTGATGAAAGTAGAACGAGCAGTCGATCTCCATCCTCTAGTGGAAAGGATAATCCATCGGGGGTTGAATGGGGCAGAACTACCGAGTGTCGGAGTTCTGGCGCCTGGCAAGACGATGCAAGACATCCAGGCTGTCATGGATTGCTCAGGTGGTGCTGGGAACTTCAGCTATGAGCACATGGTTGGGGCTGTCGCCCAGCGACTCTTCAACGCAGGGATCTTCGTTGAGACCTTCATCGAAGACGAATGACTAGACCTGAAGCCGTATGGTATCGTCCAGCGGCTTTTTTTATACCAAAACCTCTTTCATCTCCTCTATCATTTTCCCAATACTTCCCCAATCCAAAGTTCCCTGCTTGTCGGTAGGCAAGTAAGTTCCCGCCGAAGGACGGGCAGGCATCCGCTAGGGAGAGCAATGAAATTTGAGGTTTACTAAAGCCTCATTTTTATTGTCCCGAATGGATTCGAGTTTAAGTGTTGACTATAGTCTCAGATTTTGAGAAACTGATTCTTCGATAGTTGTTTCCCAATTCACAAACGGCCACGGTTTTCAGTGGTGCAAAGATAGGGGCACATCATGCCAACTTCAAAAGAGTCTGCATACACCGTGTTGGTCTCTGATGCGCTCATTGGGTACGCACAGACCAATCCCAATGTTCTCTGCAACCTGCGTTTTGAACAACGTCCAGTTCCGTCAGATGAATCTGACTTTGACCGAAGGGTGAGGGCACTACATTATCTCACCTCCGATCATTCCCTGGTTCATGAGCCGGTGAGGCAATTCCTGAAAGCGCTGCAACCGAGAAGCCGGGTCCTCCTGCACTTTCAGGGGTACGGCGTAGAGCCCCTTGGAACAGCGGTGGTGGAAATCCAGTCCATTTATTGGGGGAGAGATGATGACTACCCTCGTCTGGACTTTGAGCATCCCAAAGCCTTCGGGCGAATCAATGGTTGTCCGAATTTCTGGGGAGCCTTCATTCTGGCCATCGCTTTGGTGTCCCCTTCGACAGAAGTATTTGCTCGAAGAGATCGGACTGGGAGAGCTTTTATCCGTATGGCCAATCAGATGGCTCTTCCCATAGGTACTTTCTCGACAGAGATGACTTGAATCAACCTTTCAAAATTGAAGGAGAGCAAGACATGGATGCAATGCAGATAGCACGAGACAATCACGCGTTCTACTACGTGGTGGTGCCTCGACACATGTGCAAGAGCGGCTTCGCAGATGTCGTATGCGAGAGTCTGGCGACAAGCAGTCCCACTCAGTATGGCATCGAAGACCGGAGCTACTCGGGCTACATTGTGGTTGACGCCATTGACATTCGGCGGGACTGCGCCAGTGGTGAACTCCTGGATGCTGTCGACAACGGCCTTCTCGGTGAGGTCGCGCTCAAGTTTCCTCGCGGTGCCACTGGCGGACTGAATACCGAGGTCACGATTCTGCACGGTATCTGGAAGTTCGCTTTCAAGATCACCAAGTACGAGCGTGATGGCGCGAACGGGTATGAGCCAGTTGAAGACCCCTTGCCCTTGCCAGACGGCGAGAAGCTCGGCCGTTTCATCGAGCTGAAGATTTCTGTTAACCATTGAGCCGACGCCGCCAAGCCGCCCATCGTAAACCCATCCCAGGTATCGGTGCGGCGGTTTTTTTATTTTCCAAAAGAGAATTCTATTTCTCCCATCACCTTCCCAATACTTCCCCAATCCAAAGTTCCCTGCTTGTCGGTAGGCAAGTAAGTTCCCGCCGAAGGACGGGCAGGCATCTACTAGAGGGAGCAAGGTATTGACAAAATAGCACATATGTGCTATTTTTTGATGTCCGAATGGACACGGGTTTATAACCTCGCCACGAGGGTTCGTGGAGCACCAGTGCTTGGAGGCACACATGAAAGACATTCCTCAAGGGGCATGGCAGCTGATTCTGGAACAAAAACCAGACCTGTCTTTCGACCGCTCGGTTGCTGAACGGGTTCTCAATGACCGTTCTTTTCCTCATCAGGTGGTGGCACTTGGAGAACTTCCGACGGAAGCCGGTCTACGGGAATTGCTCGCGACATTCCGTGCGGACAGCTCGCGGGAAGAGTTCCTGCAGTTCTACGTCGAAGCACTGGGGGGCGAGAAAGCCTTCGAATAACCGTCCTCAATGTCGAGACAGTTTCAAGGTAGACACCGCTTTCTAGTTCCAGGAGAAGTGACATGATACTCGAACTTCATGATTCAGAAGTTGGGAATACCCTAACCGCGAGGGCTAAGGACATTGACTACGATTATCAGGCAGAACAATGGGTGCAGGACACCCACGATCACCCTGATGCCGTGAAATGGGTTCTTTTGGATGATCAAGGCGTACGCTGTGTGTGGGAGCGTCCGCAAGGCAGCAAAGAGATGCCGAACATCACTCAGCGTTCGGCTCGGTTCCGGGGAGCTTGGGAGAAGGGCCCTTTGGAAGTCGCGATTTAGCCACCATACGATGCAAGCGCACGACCTACGGGAACCGGCGCCTTTTTTATACCAAAACCTCTTTCATCTCCTCTATCATCTTCCCAATATTTCCTCAATCCAAAGCTCTCTGCCTGCCGGTAGGCGAGTACGTTCCTGCCGAAGGACGGGCAGGCATCCACGAGGGGGAAGTAGTTAAAACGAGGCTGTATCCGCCAGTTAGCGGAAGCCTTGTTCTTGTTGCCTTTCGTGAGAGCGAGAATCTGGTATACTTTCATTACAGTGTTTACTCCTTGTAATTCTATAGCATTCATCTATGGCGACTCTCAATCCGTGGATTAATTTCAATGGGAATGCTGAAGAGGCCTTTACGTTTTATAAATCGGTATTCGGTAGAGAATTTACGAAGATGGTGCGTTTCAAAGATATCGCGAGTGATGAATTCCCCGTGGCGGAAAAAGAAGCAAATAAGATACTGTATATTGCCTTACCTATTGGCGAGAATGCGGTGTTGATAGCGAACGATGTCCCGGAGGTTTTGGGACGAGTACATGAGCGTGAAAATCGAAGTAAAATTTTGGTACGTACCGAAAGTAAAGAAGAGGCGGACAGAATATTTGCTGGCCTTTCAGCGGGAGGAGAAGTAGAAGGATCTCTGGCAGACAGTCCGTGGGGTACCTATGCTGGTATGTTTCGAGACAAATATGGTATCGAATGGATTATCGAGTTTTCTCCTGCTCAATAAATGCTCTAACATCGTTCTGTAGTGGAGTAATAAATAAAAAACATGGCCGCGAGGTCATGTTTTTTTATTGTGGCATCGCTTGTCCTATGTACCCAATAGAGAATCAAGCTGGTTGAGTGCCATGGTGTAGCCCTCTTGCATACCCATGGAAAGGAGTTTCTGGAGATCCTCCTTGGAAGGAAGGGTAATAGTGGAGATGATTTTTGTGCCACCATCTTCTTCGAGAAATTCTGTTTTCCAGTGCATGCTGGGCATGGCATCATTTTTATTACCCTCTTCGTCACAGAAATAGTCATCGCCTGAAAATTCTATTTCTGGCTGAATATTTGAATAGCTGACGAAACACCATTCCTGTTCTCCGTTCGGACCGGCCATGTAGTAGTGCCAGTGACCTCCCTCACGAAAATCGTGCGTCTTGGTAACGGCTTTCCAGGGGAGGGGTGCCCACCACTGTTCGAGGAGTGCGCTTTGTGTATGGGCTGCCCACACCTTGGTACGAGGCGCATCAAAACGGCGCTCAATGGTCAGGCTAGCGGCGGTTTCGTCTGGGGTAAAAATGGCTGTGTGCATATTGTTTAAATGATACGGATTACATGGTATGAAGCAATTGATCGAGTTGGTCGTAGCGACAGTTGATAATTTTTTGGTACTGTTCGAGATGTTTTTGACTGAGGTGGATGGCTTGTGGATTGGCACTCACGATTTGCTCCCGTCCATGCTTGCGTTTCCGTACCAGGTCTGCCTTTTCCAGAATGTGTATGTGTTTGGCTATGCCGGCAAAGGTGAGGGAATAGTGTGCGACAAGAGCTTTGATAGGTTGGTCTTCACGAGCCACACGCTTCAGAATATCTCTTCGCGTAGCATCCGAGAGCGAGTGGAAGACCAGATCGAGTTGGAGTGAATATTCAACCATATAGTTGAATATTAGTACGAAGATAAAGAATCGTCAAGTGGCACGAGAGAATATTTTTTTGAAGAGGGGGGTATGGTATACTGATGGTGATTTTTCCCAGAAGAGAGAAAAATGGCTTAATTTGTGAAAACAGCACTATGTCAATGGAACAACCCGAGGCACCATCTTTGGATGAACAAGCGAAGGCTTTTTTTGATCTTCATGCGGATAACTGGCATGGACTGGTGGCGGCAGGCGTACCCCTGTATCGACAACTGGTTGCTGCACATCACCCAGAAGCTCCTTCGGTAGCGGAGACACTGAGGCATTTGGTATTGGTGATGGAGCATTCCGGGGCGGGAAAGGAGGACGAGAAACAGGCGCTACGAGAGAAGATTGAAGCGGCGCTGCAAGAAGCATAGACAGCGCCCTCTTGAGTAAAAACAAGGCTGTACCCTCTGATCAGTTGGTGGATATGAGCCTTGTTTTTTGTTTCTCTAGGGAGATACGGAGTGTGTTAGTATAGGAAGAGAAAAATGACTACTGCGTATGAAAAGAAATACTATCATCATCGGCATCTTGGGAGTCTTGATCCTGTGGCTGGGGTGGTATATTTTTGAAAGAAATTCGACAGAGACAAGTCTTAAAATACCAAGTATTCCAACGCAGAGTTGTTTGGAACACGAAAAAGAAAAACATATGAAAAAGACAGCGGAGGAATTGGCGGGGTACAGGCGGGCGTACTTTGCCGGAGGATGTTTCTGGTGTACGGAAAGTGATCTACAAAAAGCGACCGGGGTGGTAGAAGTAGTCTCTGGGTATGCCGGGGGCACAGTGGTGAATCCTACCTATCAGGATGTGACGAGTGAAACATCGGGGCATCGGGAAACGGTAGAGGTGTACTATGATGGAGCGGTGACTACCTATGAAAACCTGGTCCGATACCACCTCATGCATATTGACCCGACGGATGGTGGCGGTCAGTTCTATGATCGCGGAGAAAGCTATCAACCGGTGATATTTTATAGCGCTCCTGAAGAACAACAAGTTGCCGAAGAGGCGATACGAGAACTCGACGAATCGAAGATTTTCGACCGGAAGGTGGTGGTCAAGGTGCTTCCCTATATAAATTTCTATACCGCTGAAGAGTATCATCAGAACTATGCCGAAGAAAATACTCTCAAATACTGTGCGTATAGAGAGTCGAGTGGTCGAGATACGTTTTTGAAAAAATATTTTGGCACAAAGAGTTGGGAAGAGCTCGTTCACCAGACTGGTTCTTAGAGAGAGCTCTCCTGAAATTGACGGTGTCTTCTTGAAGAGAAACTATGAAACACATAACGCTTGAGGAATTGGGCTGGGATGAATTTTTTGAGGCACACCGAGTCGAGCTTGGGCTCGATCCGATTTATGTTGCGCGGGTCACTACTGAACAGCGAGGGGTATACCGAGTTAAAAATTCTCAGGGTGAGTATAGCGCTAGAGTGACGGGGAAACATATGTATAGCGCCGTATCGAAAGAGGACTACCCAGCTGTCGGTGACTGGGTGGTCATTTCTTACTTGGAAGAAAACAAAGCGGTCATCGAGCGTATCATGCCGAGAAAGACACTCATGAAAAGAAAGCAAAGCGGGAGCGACGAGACGCAGGTTATCGCAACCAATATTGATTGCGCACTGATTGTCGAATCTTTCGACAGAGACTTTAGTCTGAATCGTTTTGAGAGATTTATTTCTCTTGCGTATGATGGGGGAATACCATCAGCCCTCATAGTAAACAAAGTAGATACGATTTCGAAGAAGGAGTTGGAAATGCGGGTGGCACAGCTACGAGATCGTTTCAAGGAGAGTGACATTATTCTAACCAGTACACTTACCAGTGAAGGATTGGATACGTTACAGAATTATATAGTGAGAGGAAAAACATACTGTTTTCTCGGATCCTCAGGTGTCGGAAAGTCTTCGCTGATCAACGGATTATTAGGAAAGAATACTCTGAAAACTGGTGAAGTCGGAGTCTATTCGGGGAGAGGGAAGCATGTGACGACAGCAAGAGAAATGTACTTCCTCCAAAATGGTGGTATGGTCATAGATAATCCTGGAGTACGAGAAGTAGGCATGACTGACGGGCGCGCCGGGGTCGAGGATGTGTTTGAAGAAATAGCGGGCCTGGGACAGCGGTGTCAGTTTGTTGATTGCTCACATACACAAGAGCCTGGTTGCGCGGTGCTTTTGGCGGTCCAATCGGGTGCATTGAATAACGAAAGATACCAGAGTTACCTGAGTTTAAAAAAGGAAGCTGATCATTATGGACGGACAAAGCTTGAAAAAAAGCAAAAAGACCGTCAATTTGGAAAAATTGTGAAGAAAGCAAAAAAAGAGTTGAGAAAATTCAACTTTAAAGGCTATGGAGAATAGTTGAGTCGTGATAGAGTCTAAGGGTAAGAATAATCATACAAGTATGAAATCACTGGTCACTGTCGAAATAGAAGTCAATGTTCCAAGGGAAAAAGCATGGCAGTACTGGACGCTCCCCGAACATGTTATTCGCTGGAATTTTGCCTCCGACGACTGGTGTGCTCCGAGAGCTGAGAACGATGTGCGAGTAGGTGGGGTTTTTAGCTGTCGCATGGAAGCAAAGGATGGGAGTGTGGGTTTTGATTTTTCGGGCACGTATACGAGCGTGAAGGAGTATGAGCGACTGGAGTATGCACTGATGGGTGAAGACGCGAGAAAGGTTTGCGTGGAATTTATCGCGCACGAGGGCGGGTGTAAAATAGTGGAAACTTTTGAAGCGGAAGAGGAAAATTCTCTGGAACTTCAGAAAGCCGGTTGGCAATCAATTCTGAATAATTTTAAGAAATATGTTGAAACGCTCTAAATTCATAAAGGCATAAAGTATGGATATTTCATATGGGGCAGTTTTGGTGTCGGCAGTGGCGAGTATGGTTATTGGTTCAGTGTGGTACGGACCACTGTTTGGGAAACAGTATATGGTGGCGCTCGGGATGGATCAGTGGACGCCGGAAAAAAAGGAGGCTATGAAAAAATCCATGATGCTCGCCTATGCCGGACAGTTTGGGGCAAGTCTCCTGATGTTTTTTGTGCTGGCCTGGTATACGGGACTATCTGATCATCCGGGGGTACTCGGCGGTATCAATAATGCGTTTTGGGTCTGGATTGGTTTTGTAGTGCCGCTTAAGCTCGGGGATGCCCTATGGGGTGGAAAAATGGTCTTATTTTGGCTTGGCATAGGCAATATGTTCCTGACGCTTTTGGCAGCGGGAGCGATTATTGGCGTGTGGCGATAAGAAAAAATAGAAGGAAAAGAACTCTTTCGGGGGGGAAGGATGAGGGGTTGTTTCATTTGGTGCCTTGGTAGGCTGGAACGAAGAAATAGGAAAAAGCTTGATTTCAGGGAAAAAAGCGTTATACTAGGGGAGAAGCAGTAATAACTCATAAGAAGAATGTATGGCAAAGACGAATTCCGCATTCATGAAGCCGATGAATGTGAGCGCAGAGTTGGCAGTGGTGGTCGGTGCAGGACCGATGCCTCGATCAGAAGTGGTAAAGGCTCTGTGGGTGTATATCAAGAAGCATGACCTGCAGAATCCAAGCAACAAGCGCAACATTCTTGCGGATGACGCTTTGAAGGCTGTGTTTGGTGGCAAGTCAGAAGTCACGATGTTTGAAATGACGAAGCTCGTCAGCGCCCATCTCTCATAGGGAGGAGGGAAGACAACACGAAAAGGCAGTCCAAGTGGGCTGCTTTTTTGTTATGAGTCGAAAGACGTGCTGACAACGTATAAGAAAAAGGAGCGCCCGTGCTTTTTTCTGTTCGATGCGCTACAATACGTTTTCCTATGGAGCACTCCTTGGAACAATTGGTGAGAGAGGCTCTGGCTGGGGATGAGGAAGCATTTGCTAAGCTCACCCGGCCTTATTTTGAAGCCCTGTACGGGTTTGTGTTTCTTATCATGCGGGAACGAGACGCGACAGAAGATGTAGTCCAAGAATCCTTGATTAAGGCGTGGCGACATCTCAATCGTTTTGATACCAAACAGTCATTGAAGACGTGGCTCTATACTATCGCTAAAAACACGGCATTTGACGCACTTAAGAAGAAAAAAGCTTTGCCCTTTTCTTCCTTTCGAGATGAAGGTGGGCAACTTCCCTTTGAGCGTGATCTGGCTCTAGAGCCGGAGGTACTGGAACGACTGAGCGAGGAGGAAGCTACGCGGTTCCTGGATCAGGCCTTGGAAAAACTTTCTCCACTGTACCGGACACTCCTTGTTCTGGTATATCGGGAGGACTACTCTCTGCAAGAAGCGGCGGAGATTTTGGAAGAGCCCTACAACACGGTGAAGAGCCGTCACCAGCGTGCCATCCTGAAACTGCGGGATGCTTATCAGGCACTCGGTGCGTCCGTGTGAGAGGGAAATTCGTAATACCGCTGTACAACATTTCTTATGAAAAAACTCTCCCTCGCATTTAAGCAACTTTCCTGTCAGCCGACACCTGGCTTTGAAGGACGTCTTCTTGTGTCTCTTCATCTGGCACGAGCACGCCAGATCCGCCGGGCTCGCCAATTTTCCTTTTTGGGCATCATTGTTTCTCTGGGAGTTGCCTCCTTTGGGGCTGTCGAGTATGGCGCAGTCTTGCTGGATTCTCCCTTTTGGTTGCTCTTTTCCCTCCTCTTTTCCGATTTAGGGATCATTGCCGGATCGTTTCAGGATTTTTTCTATTCACTCCTCGAAACGCTGCCGCTTGTCCCGCTTCTCTTCCTGTTTGCGCCACTGACGCTGTTGTTCTGGTCTCTCTCCTTTCTGTCAAAATATATGGAACAGGGGAGTGAGCGTAGAATTTCTCATGGATTGCTGTCGTAATTTTTAAGATATACACCTATGTCGATAAAACACGTTGTTGAATCAAAGTACTTTGTGGCTGCTGCTTTTATCTCCGGGCTGCTTCTCGTTGCCTTAATCAGTTTTGGTGTGGGTGTCAAAGTAGGGGCGCATAAGGCGTTCTTTTCGGCTCGCTTCGGAGAAAATTACGAGCGGAATTTTTTGGGTGGAGATGAGCGACGTGATCAATCCATGAAAAAGATGGCAAATAAGATGATGGACAAGGGGATGCGTAGTGGTCATGGCGTGGCCGGAGAGATTCTTTCAGTGAATGATCAAACCTTGATTATTAAGGATCGTGATAACCAAGAGGTGACGGTTCGTCTCAATGAAATGACAACGATTAATCGGGGCAAGGAGTCAGTGACACAGGGTACGCTTTTGGTTGGTGACCGGATTGTTGTTGTTGGAAAGCCTGGTGAGGACGGTGTTATTGCCGCCGCTCTCATTCGGATTTTTCCTGCCAAGCTCCTTCAATAATGCGCTTATGAATGCCATATTTCTTTTTTTGAAAAGCCACAAACTCGTGCTCCTTCTCGTGTTAGGAGGCGTGGTGTTTGGACTCTCTCAAGTATTTGGAACGACTTCTCCTTCAGCTGCTCTTCCTACGAGTACATCGGTCGGTGTTACTAAGGGGATTTTGCGTGTCAGTGTTTCGGGGAGTGGACAGATTGAGGCTGAATCGCAGGTGGATTTGAAACCGGTCGCTGCCGGTGACGCTATTGAAGTAACGAGGGTAGCGGTCAAAAATGATCAGGTCGTCAAGAAAGGCGAGTTGATTGTTATGATTGATTCCGAAGATGCGGTGCGAAATCTTCGTCAGGCCGAGCTTTCTCTTAAATCTGCCAAGATCAAGATGCAACAGACGGAAAAAGAGTATGCGGCCAGAAATGTAGATGAAACGCTGGTTCGTCGAGCGCAAGAAGTTGCTGTGACAGAGCAGGAATTGGCGGTTCAAAAAGCACAGTCCAAACTTTCTGACTATGCCATACGAGCGCCTTTTGATGGGATTGTAACCGGTCTCGATGTGGAGAGTGGTGACACGGTTTCTCAAACAGCCGTACTCGCTTCTGTCATTACCAAAGAAATGAAGGCCGTTATCGCCCTAAATGAAGTGGATGTGGTTAAGGTTCAAGAGGGAGACGCGGTGCGACTCACTCTCGATGCTTTGCCCGGCATTGTCATATCGGGCCATGTTGGGAAGCTTGATACGTTGGGGACAACCACTCAG
Source organism: uncultured Bdellovibrionales bacterium (assembly GCA_964531045.1). GTDB lineage: Bacteria > Patescibacteriota > Minisyncoccia > Moranbacterales > UBA1568 > UBA1568. Next base: position 13,113 of record CAZHDL010000015.1, read on the forward strand.
GGAGTGGTATCATACGGAGCCGAAGTGACCCTGGATGAACAGCGAGAACAGTTGAAACCGGGCATGAGCGTAACGGCTGAAATTATCGTGGAAGAAAAGAAAGATATCGTATTGGTACCGAACGAAGCGCTTACTCTCTCTGACGATGCAGCAAGCGTCCGCATGGTTGGTGCGGGTGAGAAAAAAATCACGATTGGATTGACTGACAATGTGAATACTGAAGTCATAAGCGGTCTTACGGAAGGTGATCGGGTCGTCGTAGTGACTCGTTCGTCTTCTCCTCCTTCATCGTCCGGCAATTGGCTCAATTCGCTGTTTCGAGGGAATAATAATCGCTCGCGTTAAAAGCAACGACTGTTATGATTGAATGCCGCAATATCAGCAAAACCTATACCAATGGTGGGAATGAAACGGTGGCTTTGAAGGGCATTTCCTTTACTATCAAAGACGGCGAATTCGTTTCCATCATGGGGCCATCCGGCTCTGGGAAGTCGACCCTGATGCATATTTTGGGTGCCCTGGAAGCCCCGACAGCAGGGACATACCTGCTTGATGGTAAGGACATCACACAGTTTTCTGATGATGAGCTCGCTGAGATTCGACGGGAAAAAATCGGTTTTGTGTTTCAATCATTCAATCTTCTTCCTCGGACGACGGTCTTTCGTAATGTCATGCTGCCGCTTATTTATGGGCAAACAGCGACAGAAGAACGGGAGAAGCGGGTAACGGAATCACTTGAGGCGGTGGCGTTTCCACGTGACCGCTATCAGCATCAGTCCAATCAGCTTTCTGGTGGGCAGATACAGCGGGTAGCTATCGCGCGGGCACTCGTCAATCACCCATCCCTTATTTTGGCGGATGAACCGACGGGGAATCTCGATACGAAAACCGGCAATATGGTGCTGGAAACTTTTGAGCGTCTCAATCATGAGGAAGGACATACTATTGTTCTTATCACCCATGAACGTGAAGTGGCCGAGCATGCGGATCGTATCCTATTTATTCGAGATGGTATTTTGGTAAGTGATGAATCCATAACACACTAGGTATGTCTCTTGTAGACTTCATTACTGAAATTTATACGGCGCTGACCGTCAACAAGGTTCGTTCCGGGTTAACCGTGCTGGGGATTGTCATTGGTATTGCATCGGTCATTGTTATGGTGGCGCTTGGTAAAGCGGCACAGACATCGATCGAACAAAATATTCAGGCCATGGGTTCTAATCTGCTTTTGGTGCGTCCGGGGGCGCAGCAGGGGCCAGGGAGTGAGGTGCGGGGCGCTCAGGGGTCGGCTCAGTCGCTCACTTTGGCGGATGTTACTGCCCTGAAGGATGGTTTGTCTTCTCTTGATGCGGTAGCGCCGGAGGTTTCTGTCGGTCGGAAACAGGTGACGGCCTCGGGAAATAATACCAACACCAGCATTTCCGGTGTCACTGCTGAGTATAAAGCGGTACGGAATATCACGGTGGCCCAGGGTTCGTTTCTGACTGTCGAACACGAACGGAGTCTTGCCAAAGTGGCCTTCATCGGTCCAGACGTGGTAACCGAGCTTTTTGGTCTTGGCGGAAGCGCTGTTGGGAAAAAAGTTCGCATCGGGACGGTTGATTTTACGGTTATTGGAGTGGCCACAGTGCGTGGAGCAACCGGGTTCGGCAGTTCAGATGATTTTATTGTGATTCCACTGTCGACTGCTCAGCAGTATTTTTCTGGCAATATCTACCTGTCGACTCTCAGTCTCAAGATAAAAAGTGATGCTGATATGACAGCTGCCTCTGAGCAAGCGACCGCCATACTACGAATGACCCATCGTTTGTCTCCCAAAGAAGAAGCTGATTTCCGCATCATGAATCAGGCAGATATCGTTTCGACTGCTTCGACAGTCACATCGACGTTTACGACGTTGCTCGGTGCGGTTGCCGGGATTTCACTGGTGGTGGGCGGTATCGGAATTATGAATATGATGCTGACAACCGTTACGGAGCGGACGCGTGAGATCGGTCTGCGTAAGGCTATCGGTGCCAAGCGACGCGATATTCAGACACAGTTTCTTTTTGAAGCCATTCTTCTGACTTTTCTTGGTGGGGGACTGGGAATACTACTTGGGTTTGTAGTGACGGCCGTTATGAGTTCATTTGGGCTACAGGCGACCATTTCTCTTTCTTCGGTGTTACTCGCGTTTGTCGTCTCAACAGTTATCGGTATTGTCTTTGGCTACTATCCGGCCGCCAGAGCCGCGCGACTGAGTCCGATGGAAGCCCTGCGGTATGAGTAGTCGTCTTGATTTTTGTGAGCGTATTTGATACAGTGTCTATCTGGAACAATTGTCCTTACGGACAATTTTTCTTTATCCGCATTATCCGTACGAAGAGTATGATCAAAAAAACAGACGCACCAACGGTGGCCGTTAAACGAAGCAGCGCAGGCTTGGGTCTTTTTGCATTGACCCCAATAAAAAAAGGAGCAACTATTATCGAATACGTTGGTGAGCGTGTGCCAACTTCAGTGGGTGATGAGCGAGACAACCGATACATGTTTAATGTTAATACCAAGTGGGATATCGATGGCAGCCCTCGATACAATACGGCGCGCTATGCCAATCACTCCTGTCGTCCCAACTGCGAAGCACTGAACCGACGGGGGCGAGTCTTCATTGTTGCCAAGAAAAACATCAAGGCAGGAGAAGAGATTACCTATCACTATGGGAAAGACCACTTCGAAGGCTTTATTGAAAAACTCGGTTGTCGCTGTATCAAGTGTGCCGTGTAATTTGGTTCATTTGATGATCCATTGACTTTCTTTTGAAATCATGGTAGAGTGACATGAATTCATATGAGATACTATGGCGGAAGAAATCGTATATCCAATTCGGCTGAATCGCTACCTCGCTTTGAAGGGTCTTTCTACGCGTCGAGGAGCCGATGAGCTCATCGAGCAGGGGTTGGTGCGCATCGACGGGAAAAAGGCTGTTTTGGGGGATAAAGTAGAACATGCCGGAGTTCCCGTGGAGATCATCAAAGACAAAAAACATCCGACCAAAAAAATGGTCTATATCGCTTACTACAAGCCGCGGGGGATTATTACACATTCTCCACAGGAGTGGGAGCAGTCTATTGAAGAGATCTCTGGTTTTCCGGGGACCTTTCCAGTCGGGCGACTCGATAAGGAATCAGAGGGACTGATACTCTTGACCAATGACGGTCGGGTCACTGAGCGTTTGCTCCACCCACGCTTCAAGCACGAAAAGGAATACACCGTGACAGTCCGAGAAGATATCCCGAGTAACCTGAAGCGTGTCTTGGAGGATGGCGTATACAACGCCGGAGAGTGGCTCAAGGCGAAAAAAGTGATTGTGGTGCCGCCGCATACACTCCACGTTATTCTGACAGAGGGGAAGCGACATCACATTCGTCGTATGTTGTCTGAAGCACATCTCACCGTGGAGAAGCTCATCCGAACTCGTCTCATGGATATTCATCTGGGGGCGCTCAAGCCGGGCAAGGGACGAGTGCTCGAAGGAGCGGCACGGAAAGCCTTTCTGCGCAGTATTGAGCTCGCCGAGTTGTAACAAAACAGAAGAACGCCCCCAGAAATGGAGGGTGTTTTTTTGTCTTCTTGACATACCCCCAGGGGGGTATTAGTATACTGGTATAAGTACTGGTGAAATAATAGTATGCATTCATCCCATAAAACGAAGATCGAGCGGCGGCTCAAGATTATCGCGGGTCAGATACGCGGACTACAGGAGTTGGTGGCAAACGATACGTACTGTATCGATGTCATTACACAGACGTCAGCGGTCAAGCAGGCTCTCACGGCTATCGAAGACATCATGATGGAGAGTCATCTCGGCACTTGCGTGATCCGTCAAATCAAGGGGGGGCAAGAGGAGAAGGCCAAAGCAGAAATTCTCAAGGTCTATCAGCTCAAGCGAAAATAATTCGACTAAGCTCATTATAAATACTTCGACTCTGTTCACTCTAAATAGTTTAACTGCGCACACTCTCAATAAAAGTAAAGAAAAATATATGTCCACAACATTTTCGTCACTTGCCATAGCCGCTATGATTCTGACGGGTATCCTCGGGGTAGGAATTGGTTATTCACTCACGCCAGAATATCGACTCTCCATGTATGAAAAAAACACCATGGATTTGGGGCGCGCCGATCGCACGCTCGATCTGCGCTATGTGAACGCGATGATCGCGCATCATCGGGGAGCGATGTTGTTGGCGGAACAAGCCAAAAAGAGCGAGCGGAGTGAAGTGAAAAATCTGGCAGAGGCTATTTTGAAGGATGAACCAGCCGCTATCGCAGAATTGTATGCGTGGAAAAAGGACTGGTATCGCGATACAAGGAATGTTGTCGATCCCGTAACGCCACAACTCGGTCTCTATGACAAAACATTTGATTTACGATTTTTGAATGCCCTTATCGCACACCATGAAGCAGGAGTGCTGATGACGAAAGATGTGCGAGTGAAGTCATCTCGTTCAGCCGTACTCGACAACGCGGATGCTGTTGAAACCTTTCTCAAGGGTGGCATCAAAATGCTTTCCGCCTGGAGAAGTGAATGGTATAACCTGTAAGTCGTATGAACAAAAATACATTTTCTGTAACAGGAATGCACTGCGCCAGCTGTTCAACGATAATCACCAAGTCGCTCCAAAAAATTGCAGGAGTAAAGGAGGCAGAGGTCAACTATGCCACTGAAAAAGCAACCGTGGTATATGATGATGCTGTCGTGCCTATGGAAACACTGAATGATGCTGTGACCAAATACGGATACGTACTCGTGTCGGATGAAGGAGAGCAACAAACAAGACTTACTCATTTTGACGCAGAAGCGAAGGAGAGTAAAATGGCTTCACAGAAAGCAAAAACGGAGTTTGTTGTGCCTATCGCGCTTGCTGTCTTCTTCATCATGATGTGGGATATTGCCGCACAAACACTGACGTTCATTCCAAACCTTCCGCTTCCGATGGAGCTCTTTAACATCATTGCACTCGCGCTTTCAACCGTGGTGATGTTTTGGATTGGCCGTCCTTTTATTGATGGTGTAGTGCGCTTTGTTCGCTATCGCGTGGCCAATATGGATACGCTCATTGGTATCGGAACGCTCACAGCCTATCTCTACTCCGCGATTATCACGCTCCTTCCTCAAGTGCGAGAACGATTTCAATTACCAGACTATACCTACTTTGATGTAGTGATAGTGGTGATTGGATTTGTG
>CAZHDL010000016.1:0-18112 GCA_964531045.1 uncultured Bdellovibrionales bacterium
TAGCGTCCGTCATCTTGAGCACTACTGATGGTCGTCTCATACGTGAGTACCTTCGTCTCACCTGCCACCATATCACCGAGATCCCAGATCCCAGGTGAAGCATACTCGTGGATAAACGAGGCACCCTCGCCACTCCCGGCCACGTAGGTAAAGCCCTCTGGTGGGAGGTCGGTCACCGTCACATCATCGACTGGACCATCGAGTGCCGTCACTTCGAGCGTATAGGTCACGGTATTTCCCGGTGTTTCATCGCCTACACTGTCATTGAATTTTCGGAGTTGTAGCCGCGGATTCTCCTCTTCTTCTTGTGGTTGGCACTCGTAAATATTGAGCGCGAGACCACCCTCATTGTCGCGGAATCCGAATTGATTCTTGTTAATATTGGATAATTCATCGCCACTGTACCAGGTATCATACCAGTCCGAGATAGCAAACTGAACATCAGTATTGACCGCAGGCGTGAATTGTTTGCTATACGCATGCCCAGCACTGTATGCTCCCCAATTCACGACACCAAACGTACCAGTACCCATATCAGAGATAAGTGAGTGAATACCGCGGTAAAGTGCTGTGGCTGGTGTCCCAAAGAGTGTATCCAAATTCGGATTAGCCCAGTTACTATCAGACACATACCCAGCATCTGCTCGATTGAGACTATTGTTGCCGTTCACGCCACCATAACCGAAATCACCCACTGATTCGACAACGTATTCTTTACCCGCCTCTAGGGAAACGGTCACAGGCGCTGGTACTACATTATCTGTCATGTAGGACTCAACAAATTTGGTGTCTACCAACACCCGTTCCGTACCCTCAGAACAGGTGCCTCCACCATCATAAATCGGCACCAGAGAACAGCTGAACGTACAGAAGTTCTTTCCTTCTGTGACGCCCGCCGTGCCATCACATGCTTCTGATTCTTGGTTCAGAATCCCATCGCCACAGACGGGCACGGTTGCCTGAAGTACATTTTTAAACGTGCACACTACCTCTTCGCCAGGAAGCAAATCAAGAGTCCAGACCGGATCAGTTGAGGTAGCTAGTGATCGCTGATTCGAGGTACAACGAATATCTTCGAGCTCCCAACCCGCGACTAGACCCTCCGTGACCGTGTAAGTACCCGTAGGCAATTCAGTCATTGTGACTGTGTTCGAAAGGAGCTCATCCGTATCATCATCAAGAACAAATTCAACAAAACCATTCCCCTTCATGGCATATCCGAAATCCTGTGGGCTATCCGGCTGTGCATCTTTTATGATCGTGATTGACCCTTTGGCCTCTTCTGGATCCTGACACTCGTACACATCCACGGTGAGACCACCCTCATTGTCGCGGTACCCCTGCTGATTCTTGTTGGGCTCTGAGAGCCAGTCACCACTGTACCATTCGTCATACCAGTCTGCGATAGCAAACCGTATTTCAGTATCCTCTTCCGGTGAAATGGCCACCGGATAGACATGATCGGACTGATAGTCGCCCCAATCAACTACTCCATAAGTTCCGGTACCCATATCAGAAATGAGTGTATGGACGCCACGATAGAAAGCGCCTGCCTGGATACCGAAAAGGGTATTCAGGAGATTGGGTCCAGCAAAATTATCATCCGATGAGTACCCAGCATCTGCTCGGTTCAAAACATGATTGGTTGCAACGCCACCGTAGCTGTAGTCGCCCTTTGCCTCAAGAATATATTCCTTGCCACCTGAAAGCGGAATACTGATACCCTCAGAGTTGGTAGTACCAGAAACAAAGTACGATCCTATGACTACCTTTTCCTTCCCCTTGGCACAAGTACCACCCCCATCATAGATTGGTACCAATTGACAGCTGGTCGTGCAGAAATTTTCCCCCTCGGTGACACCGGCCATACCATCACACTGTTCACTCTCTTGATTGATGATGCCATCACCACAGATGGATTCGTCTGCTATCATGCTATTCGTGTAGGTACACGTCACGTGCTCACCTGGAGCAAGTGTCACAACCACTGTTTCATCCAAAGTAACCTGGAGAGAAGCTCGTGATGATTCACAAGCCAAACCCGTGAGTTGCCAGCCCTCGACCGACTCCTCCGTAACGGTATACGACCCCGGCATCAGACTAGAAAATGTTTTACTCCGCGACAGCTCATTCTCTTCATTGCCATCATCATCAAGAGAAAATTCTGATTCAAGCTCATTGATGAAAAAACTAAAATCCTGTTCGCTCTCGGGCAGTGCCTCTTTGACAAGAGTGAGCGAAGCACGGTCGACCGAGTTAAAAAACGTACAGGTCGTAGTCACGCCATGAGTCACTGTTGCCGATACTGTTTCTGCTTCCTCATCCCAGACACAGCCCTCGCCAGAGACATCACTCACGCTGTACGAAGCGATACCTATTTCTGACACCGTGTACACTCCGGTATCAACGTAACCAAAGTCAACCTCCCCCGAAGCGTTAGCCGCTACTGGAACCCCTTCACCGAGTGCAAAACTCCACTGGGTCAGATCAGCATTATCATCAGCTACCTTGAGTACCTTGAGGCGACCTGTTGGTTCGCAGTCATTGCTCCAGAGAGCCTGGCCAAACGATGTCCAGTTCTGACCAGGAAACTCAAACTCCCCAACGGTAAAAGGTGGGATAATATCAGCACTGTGCTGTGTGCCATGACCCTGATTGAGCACTCCATCATCATCGGTCACGATTTTGGTGTAGCCACTCACGGCTGTATCCGGTGGCGTCGCGTGACAGATAGTTACTGCCACATGCTCCTCTTCCTCTGGAGCTACCACCGTAAACGGATCAGCCACATCATCATGTCCTCCAGTACAATTCGAATTTGAGTATTCCTTTATTTCTGCCCCCCAATTTCCCAGGACTGCCTCAACCGAAAATGTATAGGTATCCGTGAGCTCACTTACACCTTCACCGGGATTAAAACAACTCATGGTAAAAATCTCACCTCCCGTCGGCGGATCGAGTGCCATGCGGTAGTATTTTGTATCATTGAGCCCGGTCGCTTTGAGATAGATTGTCTCACCAGGAACATACTCGCTCTTATCAACTGAAAAAGCGACATCACCGTATGTCGCAATAAAAAGCGTAAAGTGATCAAGAGCGACCTGGATAGTGCCCTGTTTCTCTTTCGTATCTGCATCGGATACCACCTTCGGTTGATTCAAACCAGCGAGATCCTCAGCGTATTTGACGATCATGTCCCTTCCGTATGCGGGCACTGGCAGTGACAGTACATACTCAAATGTCCCATCTTCCATCGAAGAAGTGACGTCATACGCCGTATCAGAAAAGGCATTGAGCTCTGCGACCTGTTCTGGGGAAAGCTTCACTTCCTCAATTGAGAGGCTACCGGGATGCTCTGGCAGTTTAGTAAAGACGACGGTCACATCCTTGTTTTGAGGAGCGACATAGGTAGTACCGAGCACGACCGCCTTCGTGGTCGTATACCGACCATCATCTCCCTTGATCCACTCTGATGTTTCTTCAGGCTGTGGCTTGGTATCCTCCTCTTCTCCTTCCTCAGTTGGGATCACCTCAGGCACCTCGGCTACCGGAGTTTCCTCTACTTCTTCTGGCATCGTCTCAGGGGTAGGAGTAACATCTTCCTCAGTGGTTGGTATCACGGGAACTTCCTCGGGGATTACCTCTTCCTCACTGGGAGCAGGTTCATCGGTTGGCGTCACTTCCTCCTCTTCTTTCGGAGCATCTGCTTCAGACTTGACCTCCTCAACTCCCACTGCCTCTTCTGGAGCCTCATCAGCCGCTACCGCGATACCCTGGCCATATGAAAAAGCACCGTAGAGACCCACTGTCCCCACAGGCTGAAATATGAGCGCCAGCACGACTAATAGATGAAGCGACTTCACCGCATACTTCTTCACCGCACCCCGCACACCCTTTCGGAAGATCCGCATAAACATGATTCAAAGATAAATCCAGCCATCCCCTCAGGAAAGGCCAGTAACAGACAACAGGTAAGGTACTCTACTTTCATATCAGACTATCGCTGTCACACCCATCTGTCAAGAAATATTAGAGCACATATAAACTATTTGTCAAGTGTTGTGGACTACGCTGATTCTCCGGAGAAAAGATTGCTTGCCCAGTGCTTTTTTGATAGCATGACCCTACTTTTATTCTTTTCTTTTTTGCAATGATCATGAAACGCTATACGGACAATCCTAACTTTCAACTCGTACCAAAATTCATGAGTAACGACGCTCTTTCTGAGATGCTTTCGTCTCGCCCTGTCCTCAATGCAGACGTCATATTCTATAACCGTGAGAAACACACCGTCTATCTCCCTAACCGCAAGAGTAAACCAGCCGATGGCCTCTGGGTGATCGGTGGAGCCCTCAAGGCTGGTGAACAGCCCACTGATACACTCGTCCGAAGAATCGCCAAAGAAACGACCCTCCCTATTGATCCCCAGCGCCTCGAGTTTTTGGGACTGATCAACTTTGTCTGGTCGTACCGCAAAGAAGTCCCGGAAACCGATGGTCGCCACGACTACAATTTTATCTATGCTCTGGCTGTGACTGAGACAGAGCTTGCTACGGCCAGCTCCCATCTCGACCCGGTCGAGTACAAAGCCGACAAGGGCCTCACCCCTTTCAGTTCAGTCGCCGAGCTTAAAGCCGCAGGTGCCCGGGAAAACATCATTGATTACTTCGTCACCCTCTTTCCTGAAAAGTAATCAGAAGCATGAGGTGTCTTTCCCTGATTATTCACCTGATTCTTCCAATTCAAGCCCCTCTTCAGCTTCTGTCTCAAGATTTGAACTAGGATCAGAAATTTCGTCCCCAAGTATGGACTCAGGTGGGGTAGCGGATTCCGTTATTGATTTTTCAGACCAATGAACTGGTTGCCGTCGCACCCCTTATACGCCACTAAACTTCGGTTCTATTTGATCCGCGCAACGCTAGCGAGCAATACAGAAGGATTCTAATGACCTGGATACGAAATTCCGTTATCCCTTTTACTTGAAATTCGACAATGCATCAGCTTGGTGATATGCAAATCCAACAAAGTTCTGAGACTCTTCAAAAACAGCCGTGATCTTATCCAGTTCACCCAGCATATACTTAAAGCTTTTTCCAAAATATGTGATTTTTTTTGGTTGAACATTGGTGAGTTCCTGTCCAATAATAATACGCACACGTGGCAAATAGTCTCGCAAAAAGTTTACTTCATTTTTACTATGTTCAATCACCCCATCTGTTCCATCTGCAAAATTTCGATACGCCATAATCACAATATATCCATTTTGGACTGTATTGAGTCGATTCAATAAATGGTACAGGACGTGCTTTTCCTCTCCATTCCAATATACTTTTTCGATATTTCCATTCTCTCCATCAAACCAATATGGAATTGCGAATCCCAATTCAAGACTCGAAAAATTCACACTTGAACCCTGGAGATTACCAAAACGTTTTGTGATTTGTTCTACGGTATCCAAAAATTCTGAAAAAATAACTTGTTGATTTTGAGCCGTAAAATTATCCTGATTATATGACTCTATATCAAACTGAATTCCAGAAAACCCCCCTTCTGGATGGGTGGCATTGTACTCTTCAACAAAATCAATTGCTATTTGATTTAAGTATCTATGCGATGCATTCCCCCACTCCTTGTTGCCAATAAGTGCCTGGACCTTAATATCTTTTCCATTAGCAATTGAGATATATTCGGTGATCTTACCAATAAATCGACTTCTTTCAATTTCTTTAACAGCGGGGTCTGCTTGTTCAAAAATATCGATATACCCTGAAATATTCAAGTACACCAAATTCACTCCCATTGAGTTGAGCGAATCAATAAATACAGTGTTCTCCCCTCTATTTTCGAAGCTCCAATCCCAAACCGCATTTACGCTCTGTGTTGGGAGTTTTTTTATCTGCTTTACCTCCGTGAGAGTTTCCGACATTTCTGGAGCAATAAAATAACGAATAGACACAATAAAAGCTGCAACAAATATGAATATCGTGAAAAGAATAACATTCTTCATACCTTACTTAAACAACCTTCTTATGCCTTAACCTTATCAAACCAATATTACTTGAGGTCAACGCCATATTGATATAAACGTATGCCCCTAGAGGTACCAATATCAAAGTTTGTATCAAGGCATAGAATGGAAAAAGGAGAAAAAAGAGCTTCCTCGTCTTCCACTGAAAAACATATATCAAGAACCAGTAAAGCAAGACGAGAATAGGCAATACCCAAGGGTGCTTAATGACCTCATACCATCGAAGCGGAAGGAGACCATAAACCAAAACCGTATTATAGAAATAAAACAGCGGATGACGCCATGCGTATCGATGTAAATTCACTATAGCATGACGGAATCCCCCCCCCAAACCAAGCCATTCTCTGCTTAAACCAAGATTTAAACGTAGGCGGAACATCTGTATAAAATTCGAACCTTACATGTCCTACTTTATACTTCAGAATTCCAGCTAACTTCCCTATTTCAATATCACCGCCCGAAAAAAATAAGGAATGATGCTGCATTATATCCTTGATGACAGAGGTCTTTGCGACCATACAAGCGCCCGAGGTCAGCCACGGATAAATCTTGCGAGCGTCCATTGCAAGATCATACTCAACTGACTGGAGCTTTTCCATTATGGTGTCTTTTTTCGAGGCAAGGACCCTAACAGAAGCCAAATCAAAATCTAGTTCACGAACTAAGTGTACAAGCTTGAAAAGTTTCTTTTCAGCCACCGTGTCTCCATCCAAAAATATACAGTACCCGGTTTTAATCGCAGAGAAACTATCCCGCATAATTTCATCTCTCGCTATCTCCCTATTGATACGAATATCAACCGGAGCGTCCTCTTCGGCATTTGCGGGATCATCATTCGCATGAAGCGTGTGCGAAAATAGCTTCCACGGATTTGGTTTTTGAAGTGCAGAAGCGAGAGGAACCTCGGACCGAAAAATTCTAAAACCATTTTCCGTCGCTATCTTTTGAATGGCAGTATTAAACTCCTCATTTTCCTTTGTGGTAGTACATAAAACAACGTGTTTGGCATATTGCTTCAAAAACTCTACATTGCGTAGGTAGGACATGTTTCCAAAGATTGGAATCAGAATCGTATAATCCAAATCTTCTTTCGTATAATCATGTACTTCATGATGGTCCTTAAAACGTGCTCGCACTAAAACAATAAAATCTATAAGCGAGATAAGCAGTATTGCAAAGACAAATGTTAAAATTTCTCCGACATCGACAGAACTAAAATCCATACAATTGACAACTAGATTATAAACACTAAACCCGCTGAAATTGAAGCTAATAGGCAAAAATTATTTTCGCACGTTTTCTAAGGAATGTCAACATATATTCATAGATAACTGTCTCCTCATAGGGTCACGATGTACTGAAATGCCGCACAAATCCAAAGAAATATCAGGAACAAAGCCACTGATAAATATTCAAGAATAAGAAACCGCCCTGTTATATACCTATGGAATTTTTTCTTGACCAGATAATCATACTTCAACTTAAACCACCAGAAATGTGCGATAAATCGAGCAAGAGTCTTTAAAAGTCCGTACAGTGGTGATAGCACGACTATCCAGTACGAGTCCTTCCTTCCTGTTTTAAACCAGCATGCCGTTTCCAAAATTAGATAGAACACATAGAGAATGAGGAAATTTATAGGGTAAAAGAAAATATGGAATGCGAACAGCATTCGAATTGGATCAGTAAGAAGAATAAACAATAGATACGATCGTTCAAACTTGAGCAAGTAGTGAAGCTTCGTCGAAAGGATGACTCTGAAATTCAAGAAGAACGTCTCGTGTGTTGAGCAGTTCCAACTACGATATCTTTGTCGAAAAAGCTTATAGAAAGTATCTGGCGCCTCAGTAAGCACGACGGAATCTACATAGGCAATTCCCCTACCCTGACTCTCGAGATGCACCATCATGGTCCGCTGCTGATCCTCACCACCAAACTGACCAGAGTGAGTATCAACCTGGCGTACCAAATCATCCGTCTTAAACAGGCCGATAGCGCCTGAGACATTCCCTATGGCACCAACTTCGGCTCTCAACTCCTTCCCAAGAATCATGCTCTTCCTATACTCAAACCGTTGAAGCCTATTAACGATTGTCCCGGTTGATTCAGGCATGACGTTAAAAGCTACCGCCGCATATCCGTTATCAAGCAGACTGGTCGGAATAAATGTATCCTTTATATGCGTGTCATCATCTAATATGAGGACATATGGCGTCTTGATTTTATGAATTGCATGACTTATGCTCAATGCTTTATTTTTATTTTCCTCATTAACAATGAGATTTACGCCCAACGATTTTACAATTTCATTTGTCTTATCAGTGGAGGCATCAGAGATAATGTAAATTCTTGATTTTGGAACTTTAAATAAAGCTTGACGTACCGTTTCAGAAATTACAGACTCACCATTATAACAAGCAATTATGATACTTAGCTTATCACTATCAAAAGAAAGGGATGGCGTCTTCATTGGCTTTCGGAAAATATTCAGCAATAGAAAAAATCCATCCGTTGAAGCAGAAAGGAAGACGACCCCGAGAAGAAATGACCCAAAAATATTTTCAGTTGCCAGAATTTGAGTATAGAAATACCCAACAGAAAAAAACAAAAAAAGAAGCGCCGAAAAGGTACCAAGAATACCGAAAAAATGCCTTGATTGAAACTTAATCACTCCCAAAAGCATACTTCAATTTCCACATAAACTAATTCATAATTATAAAACAAAAAAATAAGTTTGTCAATAAAAAGCGAGACTTGTTGGTCTCGCTATGCCTTGTAACGCAGTTGCTCGCTAGAACTGGTCTTCACGTGGAAGATCCCACTTCAGAGGGTAACGGTCCCATGGATTGTAGGTCGTACCCGGTGCAGTTGGAATTGCCTGAGACTCGCTTGGTGGTTCACCCGTGGCGTCATCGCCCGCCTGACCTTCAGGTTGAGGCTCTCCCGCTTGGCTCATGCTTTCTCCAGAAAATGCCCAAAAGGTCTGATTAGGATACTCTCTCTCGAGGGAAATGTCAAGAGATTATGCCCTACTTTTTTTCTTCCAGATTACGATATACCGTCTGATACAGCAGTGCGGTTGATTTCATGGCGAGGTGTTTTTCGGCTTCCGGAAGGAGCACTTCCGCTGCGCGAGGATCAACATAAGAAAGCATGGCAACGTACAGGTCACCCCACTCATGCGTCGCCGGTAAAGGATGAGTCTGCAAAATCTCACTATTTCTCTCTTTGAAATTTGGTAATGATCCTAAATAATTCGAAGCAGGAGTAATGGGTAGCCACTGGATCCCATGAATGTGCATGGCTTGGCCACTAAACCACGTCGCATAGTCACGCTTCCCACCCCAAAGAAGCGAAACCAAGCGATGCCGGTAGCCTGTTGGGAACGGGTTTTCTTCACCGAACCAGTACGCCCGTGTCCCGGCGAGTTCATAAGAGAAAAGTGTCTCTCCCGTCCGGACCAGCCCCTCATCACCGATGGCTTTCCCATACAAAGCGAGCGCATACCAGGACTGCAGGGCTTCGGAACTTGATTCCTGATTATTTCCATCGACAAACAACGCTTCACCATCAGCGAAAGAATGTCCCGCATACGGGGCGAAGTGACGGAGAAAGGGGTAGCGATCACTGGTATGGCTCACTGTAGCGATATCATGAGCGAGCTCACTTAACACAGGAACAAGCTTTTCCCGAAGTTCAGGGCGAAGAGAAAGAAGAATCGCTCCTGACCGGAGGTAGTAGGCGTAGTGAAAATGATGGTCATTTCCCTTCTCGTTCCCAAACTCCTGATTCTTGGCCACCATCATGCGCCGTTCCGCATCGTAGACAAACTGGGTCAGACTTTCAGACAAGTGTTTCTCGAGGAGGTTACCGAGGACATCGCTTTCATCCTGCATGTCGTACAACACTGCAAGCTCTATGAGACTAGCGAGTCCCCCGAGCCAGGTACCTCGAAAGTATACGCCTTCGGGTGGTGTCTCAAGAAGGAGACGGCGGGTATCCAACTTTATCGCTTCACGAATCCGATCTCGGTACTCAGGCGTCTCCACTGCCATAAAGGTCTCGGGAAGCGAAGTAGCTACAGGAATAGAGAGTTCATTTAACAAAGAAAGTTCGAGCCGACCATAGATGGTATCATACGTGCCGAGCACGGCTCCCGAAAGAGTCGCTCCTGCAAGGCGCTGATGAGGCCAGCGGGTCGAGAGGGTCGGCTCTCCATCTTCCGTCACAATATCAAGAAGGAGAGAGGAACCCTTGTCACTACCCGACCACTTCATTCTCGTATCCACCACCTTCTGCCACGGCCGATCAACAAAGAAATCAATGCTCTCCCCCTCCGTTGGGAGTTGTGTTACCCGGTACGTCCCGAGTGACGAACGAAGCGCCTTCATATTTCCGTTCTCTATCTCAACCGGGTCCTTGGCCTGAATGAGAAGGCGTTCCGAACCACGTGTCACAAGAATAGCGCCTGGACGATACACTGTTACCTCAGCCGATGGGCATGATACGCCCATATCCCCAACAAAATCTTCAAAAAGGACAACCGGTGACCCCTGCACAAAATGAGCCAGAAAGACTTCCTCCTCCCCTGATTTTGCTTGGACAGAAACATCCCAGTCTCCGTATCGGGCGACTGACACCCCAGAAAGACTCCTTGCTGTGCCAAGAAGGCAGAGCTCTACAAAAGATCCGAAGAATGCATCCGGGGTAGCACTCACCGATGAGGCGCTGATTGAAAGACCCTCTGTCGTGAAGGCGTAGGCTCCGGGAAAGACATAGAGTGGAAGAGTCGGAAAGCGATGATAGAGAGATGAAAACCAGGTATTGGTACGCACCGGAATGGCTCGTTCGTACGAAGATGATACCTCCTCCGTGTCCGGTGTCTCAGGAGTCAGAAAGTACCACTCTGATACCATGAAAGCTCCTCCCAGAAGAATCAAGAGGGAGGCGATAGAGAAGAGGGTCCGGCGATGAACAATCATCCAAGTACGTTTATTGGTTATTCTGGCGAAGCGAATCAAAGTCCGTTCCCAGAATAAGGCTATTCCAGAGTTTTGCCAACCGATAGAGAGGCTTTTGCTGCTCGACGTCAACATCTTCCGATATGATTTCCAGCTTTTCACCGTCAAGGAAAGAAGATCCTTCCTCCTTCTCATTAAGTGAGAAGCGAATTTCATACATCTGATTCTTAACCTGATCATCTCGAACTTGTGCTGGGCTCATCGGCGTACCATCAGTCAATAAATCATTGCGAATACCACTAATCCCCTGAAACGAGGCGGTGAAAGCCTGACCGAGACGAGGATTAAAAATACTGACGCTCCGGTGCTTATCTATCAAAGTGTACTGATCGGGGCGAATCGTCCCAACGAGCTCCAAATTGTCGTCGGCGAAAAGAACCATAAGGGTGGCTCCTTCAATAGCCGAAGTACCCTTGGTAACGAACACTCGCTCAATAACTCCATTTCGCGGTGCGCGAATCTCGTATTCATCTTCCTGAGAAATAAGGAGTCCCAATTCTGTACGAGCTGAAAGGTTTTCCCGAGCCAGGACTTGCAGCGCTTCAATTTTTGCCGTGCGTCCTTCATCATTAACACGAGCCACTATCTGCCCCTCGAGAACATGGTCTCCCTGACGGACCAAAATTTCTTCCAACTTTCCGGGTACTGAAGTAGAGACATTTACTCTTTCTTTTTTTACACTCAAAAATACGAGGCTCTTGTTGAGCTCATAGTTATTAATCTTGTGCATGAGTGCCTGTGTGGCAATACCAAAAGCAAAGAGGAATACAGCCACAATTGACAGACTATTCAAGAGCACCGTTTTATTCGGCAACATACTTCGAAATGACATAGGTTAGATCTTAATTGGATAAAGGAGTAGTCGCTTGATACACTTTTCGATTTTCCCCGGTGATGAAGAGAACGAGAAGAAACATGTTGATCACGGACCACACTGAGTAAAAAAGTGTCGACCAAAAGTCAGAACTATTATACCAGCCGACCACAAGTGCAAGAGGGGTGAGGCAAATAAAGAACACATGTGGCCAAGCCCACTTCATAAAGAAATCCGGCGCACCCTTGGTGGTCCCCGTGGCTACCCACTCGTGTTCCTTATCGAAAAACACGGAAAGCAGTGCGAGAAGATAAGGATAGAATGTCGCCAGCGCAGTCGCCAGTGTCGAGAGATTTAGTCGTCCAGTGAGGAGCCAGGTCAGTGAGTAATACAGGAGAAAAAACGGAACATAATGAATGAGCCAGGTGAATGGCGACTCAGTCTGAAGCGGCTTGATCGAAAACAGCAGAAAGAGAATTGGGAACAAGAGATAAACAAAGATGGAAATTCCCACCAAAAAGAATGAGTTCGACATAAAGTATTGTATGCGCTGGTCGAGTCGCAAATTCTGTGCCCGGAGCGGATTGTGTCGAAAAAGCATCTCGAGTCCACCACGAGCCCATCGAAACTGCTGTTTGAAGTAGGAGATAACGGTCGACGGTGCCTGACCAACAGCCAAAATCTTGTTGACGAAGAGTGTCTCCCATCCTCCTTCATGCAACTTAAGTGACGTCCAGATATCCTCTGACTTATTAAAGGCAATGCCACCGACTCCATCGATTGCTTTCCGACGAAAAATCATATTGGTCCCAACACAGAATGCCGAATTCGAAATATTCTTAGATGGACAAACATACTTGTAGAATACTTCTTGGGCCTGAGCAGCACCAGAGGCAATGAACTGATGCGTGTTGGTATAATGTTGCGGGGACTGAGCCATAGCCACTTTCTCATCAGCCATGTAAGGGAGGAGCGTCATGATAAAATCCTTGGCAGGAACATGATCAGCATCGTGGATGGAGAAAAACTCGCCAGTACAATATCGGAGACCATGATTTAAATTCCCCGCCTTGGCATGCAGATGCTCTTCCCGGGCGATATAGTGCACGCCCAGACGATCAGCCAGATCAGCTATTTCCTGTGATCCTCCATCGTCGAAAATGTAGGTCTCATGAGGATACTCCATGGCGATTACTGCACGGGTAGTTTCCTCAATAGTGTCGAGCGGTTCATTGTAGGTCGTAATGATACAGTCGATGGTAGGAGCCTGTTCCTCAAGGAAGGAGACATCCCAAATGCGCTTGAGACGATGGTGCCATTCGACAACCGCATCAAGAAGTACGGTTACCCAAAGCCCGGCGAGTACGAGAATACTAATGAAATCGGCTAGGACTTGGAACACATACAGTACCAGATGATCAGCATTGTTCGGATTAAAGATAAACGACGCGTAGAAAACCACTACGAATGGGGCCGACAAGAGGAAGACAAGAGTCAAACTCTCAATTCTCGTAGAGGCGAGATAGCGTTCAGTTTTCTGTCGAATATTATACATAGAAGTTCTTCAATTTTCTCACAAATGAAGCAATATACCCATGACGCTTCAGGGCGATGACGAGAAACACCACTATGGATATGATACCGACTGACTGTACCGGCCAGTACCACCTCGGCCAATTATTGGTGAGTTCGATCGGCAACAGTGCCATATCATATGCGCCGGACTTTTCAAGAGCAATAAAGCGGAGCGTCGTCGGCGACATTGCCCATGTATCCCCCACCGTATCCAGTGCACTCCATCCGGTATTGTAACTTTGGAGCACAATGACGAGCGGGTCAGGAATTGCAAGCGCTGCCTCCAACGCGAGCGGGGTCGAGAGACGGAGTTTATTTGTTGGTATAAACTCGACGGGCAATGGGATAATCGCATCTGAACGCATGATCTCGGCCATCTTCCCAATATACTCGTCCCATACTTTGTACGAAGCAACATGAATGGTAGGCAACGGTAGCTCTTCATTCAGTAGCTCAGGAGAAATCCGGGAGCGATCAATAACAAATGCCTGATGTATCGGACGAACATTTTGGAGAACCGACAAAGTATCCTTGAGTGGATCACTCTCTAATGAGGCCACCAACTGAAACATAGGGTCTTGTCCAGAGGTGAGCTCTCGAACGAGGGGTGAAGCGCTTGGTAAAAAGAGGTATTCGATACCAAGGACCGTAGCGTAGTTCTCGATATTTCGGACATGCGCCTGCGAAATTCCCGTATACCCAAGTCGACTATGCATAAGCAGACGTAGTCGTGTCGAGTATGGATGTGGCTGCATGTGTTCATTGTATGAGGTAACGAATCGAATACCCTTTTGAGAGAAATATGTTGCTTCGGACACGTTCTCAACAAAAACACTCCCCTTCGGGACTTCTCTCTCCTCAAAAAACTCTGCTACCGGATTATTTATTTCCAAAACCGGAGGAGAAACGTAGTAGCGTGAAGCAATATCAACAGCATGTACCAATCCGGTAGCAAGAAGAATGGTGACCATAAAGCGAACAGACATGCCCCGTATCTGTCCCAAAGCGCGATCAGAGACTACAGCGAAGACAATCACAAGGGCAAACCCGACCGCTGTAATTCCACGAGAGAACTGGAACTGGACCAAAAAGTTTGGTAGATAATTCTGCTGACCGAGATAAATAAGAATGAGGTACGTCGTAGCATAAAGGAGTAGCACCTTGGTCCAGGCTGGGATGAGATGAGAGCGCCATATGACGAGAAGCCAGGTAGCGCCAAAAAGCACCCAGTAGAGCATGCTCAGACCATTATAGGCATCCAGGACAGAGAGCGTCAGATACGTGTACGATTTGAAAATCGGATTGGTGAAAAAATGATCGGCTGTGATATAAGACACAAGAAAAGGGGCCGCGCCAAGGAGATAGGCGAGACAAACCCGGAACATCTTTCCCCAGTCTGATTTCAGGCGCGAAAATAACATGAGGAAGCCTAGAAGGATACCCCCGTTGAACGCCAAGACCGGATGGAGAATCCACAGTAATCCTGTAGTGGCCGCAAAAGCATATACCCATTTCACATCCTGGAACGTACGAATCCAAAAGAGTAGATAGAGCGGGAAGAGCGCTAAGGCGATATAGATAGAATAGTCCTGCATCGATCCCCATTCCTGTACGATCGTATAGGAAGCTATAACCGGTAATAGAGCAAAGAGACGCTGTACACCGAGATGGCGAAGAAGAAGATAGAGTCCTACTCTGAGTCCGATATAGATACACACCAGAGAGAGCATCAGTACCTTGGTAACCGGCAGACCAGTAATCATGACCACCCCGAGAATGAGGTAGTGAGCGACATACTGATAGAGACGCCAGTAACTAATGCCATTGCTCCAGACATGATCCCAGGAAACAATGCCATACTCTTCAAGTGATCGGACTCGAAACGCATGGTAAATCCAGTCCTCATATCCCGTATAGAGATAATTGAACGCTGCATAATATCCGATAAGGTACCATCCGACGCCGACGAGTGCCATCACGATTGCCGCGTCTACCAAAAAGGACCACGATACTTTCTTCGGACTGCGTGGAGCCTGCAGCCTCGGCAGTGCGCTCTCAACATGTTTCGCTGTTGGGCGAGACCATGCCTGAAATTTAAGTGCCACGAGGTGGCGAAAGAACGAAATCCCCTGCTCAAGCGTCGCTTTGCTCTTATCGTTTTCGCGATACATAAAAACACAAGGAATCTCCTCGACTTTCATATCGCGTGTTCTGCTCAAGATATCAATGAGGATCTTAAATCCGCGTAACCCATTGAATTGAACAGTGTTTATGATTGATTTCTTGAAAATAAAAAATCCACTTACCGGGTCAGTGCTTTTTCTCGTTTGCGGTATGATGGCCCATGAAACAAAGCGAGCAAAACGTGAGACAATTTTTCGATACAAGCTCCCGAGACCATCAATACTACCTCCCTCAATATAGCGCGACGCAACAACAATGTCAGCATCGGTTGCTATAATCTTTTCAACTAACTTGGGAACCAGCAAGGGAGAATGTTGCAAGTCCGCATCCATACAAAGGATATATTTACTGCTTGCAGCCGAAAATCCTGCCACTAATGCGGTTCCCAACCCCGTTCGATCTTCTGGCTTTCGATGCAACAAGGACACATTTGGATACGTAGCCTGCATGCGCTCAATGATATTTGGGGTCATGTCACTACTGTCATCCACAAACAATATGCGGTACTGGATACCGGTCCCATCAAGTGCATGATGCAATGCGCGAAGAAGCGGGGCAATATTTTGTGCCTCGTTGTAGGTAGGAAGTAATATCGTTACGTCTGGAGACGCTGTATGAACACTCATGTCTGTTACTTAAGATCGGTAATAACTAAACGCGCTATCTTCTTCCCTTCTTCAATGGCATAATTTGTTCCTCGATCATCTGGAAAGATCTGGGAAAAGTTGGACAGGAAGACATGAGGCACCGGCGACTGATAGGCAGGGATCTTGTCGATATAGTCAGTCCCCACGATGTGTTGAGCATCCTTGAATCGGAAAAGTTTCTCTTCAAGAATCTGCGCTTCGTCAAAATGCGGGAACATCTTCTTCAAACCATCCTTCCATTCCCGAGCAATCTCTGCTTCACTTTGTGCGAAGTAACGATGCTCCACAGGCACGTAGGCACCGATGTAGTAGATATGCTTGCCGTTGAAGGCCTCGACTCCGGTCAGGGCAGACGTGGAAAGCAGTACCAAGAAGGGAATCTCTGAGTCGTTAATGTTGTGCCAGAAGTACGGACTCACCAGCTGATCGGTCGCAAATACCATGATGACCGCTCCGAGATAATCAATACTTTTCAGTTTGTCCGTGTACTCTTTCGTTACACCGTCATTCCCATCTACCAAACGGGCAAAGACCGGTGACGGCACCGTCGCAATAATCGCATCAAACTCTTGACGTTCTCCATTGACGATAACCACTGCGCCCTCCTTGCTATTCTCAATCCGCTCGATCCCCTGCTCTAGAATAATCGTACCTCCAAATTCGCGAATCTTGTCAGCCATCGCATCAACAATCGCCACGAAACCGCCATGAAAGTAGCCGAGCTTTTCGCCCTCTTTATCCTTAGACACGGCTCGAATCTGAATGCGCCGCCACAACCATGACATAGCGATCTCCTTGTAGTATTTATTGAACTTGCCACGAAGAAGTGGCTCCCAGATTACTTCGGTTACCTTGGGACCAGCCCACTGCTTGAGCCATTCGTAAGCGGTGATGCGAGAAAGTGGCTTCCAATTTTTCAGAAACTGGAGATAGAGGGCGCTCACCCCAAATCGAATCCGATCAAAAAATGGGAGTGGCGTAAAGGTGAGGAGGTCCTTGGCACTCATAAATGGATAGAGTTTGCCACCGTAGTAGGTCGAAACTGAGCTCGTGTAAAAAGCAGCCTTATCACCAATCCCAAGTTCCTTGGCTAGTCCCAAAAGATGGTGATCCCCCTTATAGAAAAAATGATACGCTTTCTCAAGAGGCATCCCGAGGAGTGAAAATCCACCTGCCAATCCACCCAAAGATTTTTCACGCTCAATGAGTGTAACCGCTACTCCTGCCTTACCCAAATGGTAGGCAGCTGACAGTCCAGCGAATCCTCCACCGATAATTGCCACTCTTTTTTTCGCTGCCATAGAATTCTCCTTACTGATTTTTTACCTGAAATGTCACCCTCTTATTGAGGACATACTGCACCACAAACACAATAGGAAGTGTAAGAATTTTGATGATATTACCATCGAATCCGAGTTTTACATTTAAGACAAACAGCATGATGGCAGAGATAATGAGTCCAACACCACTCACCAAAGCATAAGAAAGCAAGCGAAGCAGGAAGCGATCCGTTCTTTTGAAATTAAAGTGGGAATTGAGCAAAAATGCATAGACCGTTGCTAATGCCACTGAATAGGTAGTAGCAAGCGTTGAGACCATTCCCGTGAGCGAATGGAAGAGATAAAAGCCGGCAACGTCTAGAAGGGAAGCCGAGGCGCCAATAAAAAAGTAGAGGATGAGTACTCTATGCTTCTCAAAAATTTCTCGAATTAATGACGTGGCGCGTGAATCCTTCATCATACCTATATACCGTAAATTTATAAACAAAAAAGAGCTTCTGAAACAGAAAGCATCTTTGTTGATATTCCCTCATAAAACAGGACACTTCACCATACCGCAAAAT
>CAZHDL010000017.1:0-12992 GCA_964531045.1 uncultured Bdellovibrionales bacterium
GGGCCCGATGGATCGCATGTGGAGCTTATCCTCAATCAAGTGGTTCAGTTTCATGATGTACATGACACCCACGGTTGATTCATTGTCAAAGGCTTCGCCGCTCTTACCATCAATCAGACGAATCTTGCCATTCTCTGGAAGTCCGGCCTTCTTCAATTCGCCCTTGATATCCTGTTCAGAGACACCATCGAGTGCCACGCTCGCCACCGTATAGCCAAGCTTCATAGCCGCCCATCCAAGGTGCGTCTCGAGAATCTGACCAATGTTCATACGGGAAGCGATACCAAGCGGGTTCAAGATCACATCCACCGGTGTACCGTCAGGCAGATATGGCATGTCTTCTTGAGCGGCCACCATGGAGATAACACCCTTGTTACCGTGTCGACCGGCCAACTTGTCACCGACAGAGATTTTGCGCATCTGCGCCACCGAAACCTGAATCTGTTCAAAGACACCCATTGGCAACTTGTCACCCCGTTCACGGGAGAAAATTTTCACATCAACCACCTTGCCGTGTTCACCGTGTGGCAAATACAGCGAAGAATCCTTCACGTCACGGGACTTCTCTCCGAAAATAACACGGAGCAATCGCTCTTCAGCGGTCAGGTCACCCTCTCCCTTCGGAGTAATCTTCCCGACCATGATATCACCGGAAGAAACTTCAGCACCGATACGAATGATGCCGTTTTCATCCAGGTTCTTCAAACGATCCTCGCCAATGTTCGGAATATCCCGCGTGACCACTTCCGGCCCAAGCTTGGTATCACGGACATCGATAGAGAAGTCTTCAATATGAATGGAGCTCCAACGATCCTGCTGCACGATTCTTTCAGAGACGACGATAGCATCTTCATAGCTGAATCCTTCCCAAGAAACGAAGGCGACGACCATGTTCTGTCCGAGCGCCAACTCACCGTGATCAGTCGAGGCACCATCAGCCAAGAGATCTCCTTCGGCCACCATCTGACCCTTGAGGACTCGTGGCACCTGGTTCATCGACGTAAAGGCGTTCGACTTTTCAAAGCTTTGGAGGAGGTATTCGGTATCGATATGATCCTTCTTCGCTCCGGCTGGTGCCTTGGAACGAACAACAATATGATTGGCATCAGAGGCCACTACTTCTCCCGCCTGGAGAGCAAGTACCACCTGTCCGGAATCACGTGCGGCCTTGTCTTCGATACCCGTACCGACAATCGGTGCCTGTGGAATCACACATGATACAGCCTGACGCTGCATGTTTGAACCCATGAGAGCACGGTTGGCATCATCATGTTCGAGGAATGGTATAAGGGCAGTCGCAATAGAGATACACTGCTTGACCGAGACATCGATATAGTCGAGAGCTTCGGCCTCAATCGTTTCCGGGTGACCCTTCACGCGTGCTCCAACCATCTGCTCGTTGATGTTCCGGTGATCATCAAGTGAGATACGGGCATGAGCGATAATCTTCCGGTCCTCAACGATAGCATTCAAGTATTCAATTTCGAGCGTCACGAATGGCTTGACCTTCACGGTCTCACCCTTTTTGGCGAGTGCCACTTGCTTGGCGGTTTCGAGCGTCAGCTTCTCACCGATCTTCAAGCCGGCGACTGCCTCACCCAAGATACGGTGTTCGAGCTCTTCTGCCTTGGCTGTTACTTCCTTTCTGACGATCAAATACGGTGTTTCCAAAAATCCATACTCATTGACACGGGCATAACTGGCCAAGTGCCCAACGAGACCGATGTTTGGACCTTCCGGTGTTTCAATCGGACAGATGCGTCCGTAGTGCGAATGGTGCACGTCACGTACTTCGAAGCCGGCGCGTTCACGGGTCAATCCACCAGGACCCATAGCAGAAAGACGTCGCTTATGTTCGAGCTCAGCAAGCGGGTTGACCTGATCCATGAACTGGGACAACTGGGAGCTTGAGAAAAATTCCTTGACCGAAGCAGCGACAGGACGAGGGTTGATGAGCTGACCAGGCACGACGGTGTCTGGATCGCAGGTACTCATGCGGTCTTTGATATTGCGCACCATGCGGTACATACCGACACGGAGCTTATTCTGAATCAACTCACCCACGGCACGCACACGACGATTCCCGAGGTGGTCAATATCATCAGCGCGACCTTCTGGATCATTATTGAGGCGGATAACCTCCTGCACGATCAAGACCAAATCATCCGTATTCAAGATTCGGTTTTCTTCCGTATCAGCGCGTTCAATAGACAATCGCTGGTTCAAACGATAGCGACCCACCGATCCGAAGTCGTAGCGTTCAAAATTGAAAAACATGGCATCAATCATCTGCTTGGCGTTTTCTTCTGTCGCCAAGTCTCCTGGTCGGAGCCGCTTGTATACTTCACGGTACGCCTCTCCCTGATTATTGGAAGGATCTTTGAGGAGCGTATTGTCGATAAACTTCTGCTCACCGATATCAATAGCAGAAAACTCCGTACGCAAACGCTTTTCATCAAAACCAAAGGCCTTGAACAGCGCCGTCATTGGAAGCTTACGCTTCCGGTCAATTTTGACAGAAATAACACCGTCGAGATCGGTTTCAATCTCAAGCCAGGCGCCACGATTTGGAATAATCTTAGCTCCGAACAACTTTTTTCCCTTCTGATAGTCCATCGTAAAAAAGACACCAGGAGAGCGGATAAGCTGTGAAACCACCACACGCTCGACACCATTGATAATAAAGGTGCCCCGTTCCGTCATGATAGGGAAATCTCCCAGATAAATTTCTTGCTCCTTCACTTCTCCGGTCTTCTTCATGAGAAGCGTGGCCTTGGCACGCAGCGGCGCCTCGTAAGAGATGTTCTTGTTTTTAGCAATAAGCGCCGGATACTTTGGTTCATCAAGATAGTAATCCGTGACGGTCAGCTCAAGATCCTTGCTCGTAAAGTCAGCAATAGGATTGATTTCTGAAAACAACTCCTTCAGTCCCTTGTCCCAAAACCACTGATACGAGTCTTTTTGTACCTCAATCAGGTCCGGCAATGATACCGTGATACGATTATTGAAAAACCGACGCTTCGAGAGTGAAGACTCTTTGCTGATGCTTTCTTTCACTCGCAATGCTTTTTCTGCTTTGGACATAAAAAGACACTCATGTGCACACTCCTTGTCCGAGGAATCCGCCGCTGGCAGATCTGAACAAGTAGGGCCGATGAGATTATCGGATAAAACTATTCAATTATGGATAGGAGGTGGATCCGCTCCATTGGGTTGGAAAATGTTAGCCTTTGCTTTTCAGCAACCATTTCCTTCTCGGTCTCGCCGCAGACCTTGCACCCAAAGGCGATTCGAGGCTAGAAAAGTCAGTCACTTTCTCTCCGAGGTCTCGAGGGAAATTCCCGGCCTTTCGAAGAGTCAATACCTACAGTACGATTCAGTGTAACAACGTTTGTTTTTTCTGTCAAATAGAAACCAAAAAATGGCTCTAAAAAAGCCTTAGTATAAAAATGTATTGGTTTTTTAGCCTCACAAGGTACTTCACATGAGTGCACACTGTCTCCAAAAAAATTGGGATGATTACTCCTGCTTCACACCAAAAGCATACACTTTTTTGACGGTTTCGGCAATGCGCATCGATGTATAGACATCAGGAAGCTCTGACTCCACCACAAAGCCCTCTACGGCCGTCGGTTTCAGTCCCTGCTCTTCCAGGAGCTCCGAGAGCGCCTCAAACAGCTTTGTCCCCATATCCCGCGCCTCGGGCCAAGTCCGCACTGCCCTGACTGATCCATCTTCAAGGAGAGCCAATTCGGACTTCGTTTTCTCTAATTTGAGTCTGAATACGTACGACATAGGCAGAATTTCTAATTATCAATTTCCAATTTCCAAACAATCACCCATGATTTAGTTTCAAAATTCTAAAATGCCCCTCATTTTCAACAGTATCTCATTTCAGCTTCTTCCAATCAAAGTTCCAGGGGTCGGTTTTACGAGTGGGGGCGATATCTCCATGACCAACGACGTACTTGATGCCATAGCGTTGCTTGAGGGTTGCTACAAGATCGTTCACTGCTTCGTACTGCGCCTTGGTATACTGTGTATCTTCCTTATTCATTATCTCAATACCAAGAGAAAAAGCATTCACATCCTGGCGACCATCCGGCATTTTGCTCGCGCCGGCATGGTAGGCAATATTCTTATCCTCCACCAACCGATATACCGTGCCCTCCCGATCAATCAAGTAGTGAGCGCTCACACCGTAGCTCTCATAAATGTTGACCAATTCACTCACTCCATACGCATTTCCGCCATTCGGATTGTAGGAGGAATGGAGCACAATCGTATCAATAGTCCGTGCTTTCTTTGGTACAGCAAATCCCGTGGTCATCAGTCGCTCTATTACTTCCATTTTGGCTTCTTGTGGCGCCTTCACCGTATCAGGCTCCGTATCCCTTTGTTGATTGTTCGTTCTTAATTGTTCGTTATACAGCGCCTCTTCAAGCTGCTGTATTTCCTCTTCCACTCGATACTCCTCTCCCTCTTTAATGTCCTCCGCTTCAGTTTTGAGCTCTTGATACAAAGAAAGCCCCTCTGCAACCGGCACCGGAACACTGTTGGTAATCGTCACCGTTGTTTTTGGCACACTGAAAAAATAGTACCCTGATCCCAAGGCTATGAACAACAACGTGATGAGCAGTCCGAGTAGTCCCATATCAACCAGTATACACCTTCCTCTTTCTGAGAGCATAGGTCTCCCGTACGCAGAACAAAAAACACCCACCGTACGGTGGGTGTTTGAAAGAGTGGCAGACTATTTC
Source organism: uncultured Bdellovibrionales bacterium (assembly GCA_964531045.1). GTDB lineage: Bacteria > Patescibacteriota > Minisyncoccia > Moranbacterales > UBA1568 > UBA1568. Next base: position 4,761 of record CAZHDL010000017.1, read on the forward strand.
TTCTTTCCCTTCTTGCTTCCGCTTGTCACCAAAAGTGCCAAGGCAGCACCAAGGGCAGCTCCGATACCAGCAGCCACGGCAGCTGCTTTCTCTGGATTCTTCTTGGCATACCCTTCCACAGTTGAATAGGTTTTTTCGAGCTGCTTCTTCACTTTCGTCATTTCCTTTTCAGCCAACACCTTCGTCTTGTCCACCTGAGCTACCACCTTGTCTTTGAGTGCTTCTGCCATCACTTCTACATCGGTCGTTTTCTTTGCCATACGATTTTCCTTAATGAAATTATGAATTATTTTGTGAATCAATCAGATATATGAGGAGTGCTCCGCAAAACACAAAGATGCCCACCACCATTTCTCCGGCACCTGGCACCTGGTACACCTCATCCAAGAATCGTGCCAATCCCACCAGAAAAAAAACCACTCCCAAGACGACAAAAAACAGCAACCCCATCCGACGAATAATACGCGCACCGATAGCCCGTGCTCCCTGGCGCACATGATCAAGTACCCCTTGAACTCCCCCAAAAATACCCTGCACCATGGAAGTCATCCATCCGAATGTTTCCATTGTTTTTGCTCCTGTATTTTTTTCACGTGCCATAAGAATTTGTTTTCTTCAGTATAGCACATTCTTTCGAAAACTACCACTAACAGGGGTTGTTCTTTTTTCACATTTGTGGTATGAAAAAAATATCGAGCCTTCTTCACTATGCGTTTTCCTTTCTCTTTTTGGTCAGGACTCCTGGGAAGTTTGTTTCTCTTTTTTTGTTTTGTTTCTCAAGTCCGAGCATCTTCATCAGACGTCATCCTACATGAGATTATGCTGGCCGGTACACACCCTCTCGATGAATTTGTAGAACTCTACAACGTAAGTGACAACCCTGTTGACCTCTCCGGTTTCCAACTTCGCCGACGTACTGCCTCGGGAAGCGAAAGCTCTCTCAAAGTGTTTCCAAAAAATACATCCATCCCGGCGCATGGCTACTTCCTCTGGGCACACAAAGAGAGCCTGTTCGCACCTCCCTTTGCAGACAGCGAGACCGCGTCTTCTTCGCTGGCTGATGACAATAGTATCGGACTCTTTACCCAGTCAGGAGGAGCAGGCGTACTCCTAGATAGCATACGCTGGGGCAAAGGCGCTCCCTTTCTTCCAGAGACTCCTCTTGTGTCAAATCCGAAGAAAGGTACCAGTCTTATCCAAGATCCACTCACCCGAGCGTGGTCGACAACACTGACGCCTACTCCCACCAATAGAAGTGGTCTTCTTTTTTCACCGGAGCCCACGCTGCCAGAGCCACCTCTTTCGCCGCCTGATCCGCCCGCCCCCGTTCCTCCCACACCAGCGTCTCCCTCACCGGTTCGCTTTCATGAAATTCTCTCCAACCCTGCCGGCGACGAAGCCATCGGAGAGTTTATCGAACTGTTCAATGACAGCGATGCCCCCGTCGATATTGGCGGCTTCCATATTCAGGACGCTTCAAAAACAGGCACTTATTCCTTCCCTCTTCCCTCTCTCATCAAAGAGCACGGGCGTATCGTCCTCTTCCGAAGCGTATCAAAAATATCCCTCAATAACAGCAACGAATCCCTCTCTCTTTTTGATACCGTAGGCACACTCATTGATTCGGTCCACTTTACCAAAACAAAAGAAGGAGTCTCCCAAAATCGCATCGGGGAACACTGGCGTGGCGGAACACCTACTCCAGGAGAAGCCAACGCTCTCAACACTCTTCCGGAAACAAAAGAGCGTATCCCAAAAAAGGGGTACCGTGGCATTCCCATTGCTTTTGATGCCCGGGGCAAGGATAGCGATGGCAGTACCCTCAAATACACCTGGGACTTTGGCGACGACCACAAAAGCTACAAAGAAAAAACTCGCCATGCCTACGAAAAAAATGGCACATACACGGTAACGCTCACCACCACTGACGGACAAGACGATGTCACAGAAACATTTTCCCTCACGATTGAGTCTTTCCCTGAGCCAGACGTTCGCATTACCGCCCTGGTCCCAAATCCTTCGGGTAAAGACGCCGACCATGAATGGCTCCGTATTGAAAATCGCAGTAAAAAATCCATTGATCTCAAAGACTTCAGTATTGCGACCGGATGGAAGAAACTCGTCAATCATCCCATCAAAAACAGTGTCGTTATCGCTCCTAAATCAACCATCACGCTTACTCGGGAACACGCCCTCTTCACCCTGCCCAATCAAAAAGGAAAAATTGAGCTCCGTGCACCAGATGGCAAAACGCTCCAAACTATCAAGTACAAACTCCCTCGGGCGGTCGGCGAGGATGTAACATATACCAAAGAAAAAGGAAAACGCTGGGCATGGCAGGACACAACACCTCGAACAACTGAAAAAAATACCCCTACTCCTCCTCAATCAGAAGAAATGCTCCCTCCCGACGAAACGTCTGCTCTATCTCTCTCCACTGTTTCACCAACGCCTTCCGATGTACCTGATGAACTCGAAAACACCGCCCTCCCAGAGGCACTCCCCCCTGAGGAAGAACACGATATTCCAGATGATGCGCAGGTCTTGGGCGCGACCACTACTACCCCGTCTCAGGCACCTCCTGCTTCGGAAATTCATCCAAAGAACGAACGTTCTTTCTCCTCTTGGTTCGAATACATCTTCAATGAAATGAACGCTCGCCTCAATACCTGGCAAAATAGCAAAACCGCCCCATAGCGAGGCGGTCTTACTTTTTTGAGCGGGTAAGGGGAATCGAACCCCTGTCCCTAGCTTGGGAAGCTAGTGTACTGCCACTGTACTACACCCGCCTCACGTGCGCCAAACGGTGCCAGTATATCGTATTTGAAGAGGAAGGGCAACGTCGCCCATTTCTCTTTTTTTCTGCTATACTAGGGAGGTCATAATTTTTTTCTTCTTATCATGCCTGCTTTTCTCACAAAAGGGTGGATTATCGCCCTTATCGTCGTCATCATCGTGTCCATCGGAGGGTATTTTACCTTTTTCTATGCCAAAGAACATACAACAGAATTTGCTGCCGGCTCCCTCAATATTTTTCAAAAAGTCTCCAAGTTGCTCCCACTCGCTCCCGACACCAAAAAAGAAATCGAGGTGGTGAATCAACTTGTCGCCGAATTAACCAAACAAGATGATCGCACGCGCGTTTTCCTGATTCTCCTCCAAAACGCTGATGAGCTCCGTCCCGGAGGTGGCTTTTTGGGACAGTACGCCATCGTCAAAGTCAAAAATGGCGAGGTGCTTTCGACATTCGTGGAAGATGCCAACCTGCTTGATCAGCGCATCGTGGCCAAAATCACTCCTCCCTACCCATTCCTCCGCAAGCTCCAACTGAAGAAATGGAAATTTCGTGATTCCAACTTCTCTCCGGACTTTCCGACCAACGCTGAAAAGGCCCAGTATTTCTATCGTCTCGCCGGTGGTCGAGAAAAATTTGATGCCGTTATCGGAGTCAACTCTCACGTCTTCAATAATATCTTGGCTATCAGTGGTCCCATCAAAATTCCTGGGGACTCCAATACCTATACCAGCGAAGACGGTGCCTACAAACTGGAAGAGCGGGTAGAACGTGCCTATCTTGGCGAGGATGTTCCGGCCGAACTGAAACAAAACCGCAAGGCCATCATGAAAAAACTGGCGGCTGAAATCATGACGCGCGTCGCCACGGTTTCCAATATCCCAAAACTGGCAGAATTCACCCAAAACGAACTGCGCAATCGCGATATTATGATTTGGTTTGCCGATGAAAATCTGCAGAATCTCGTCGAAAGCGTCCACTGGGATGGTTCGGTAGCGACCGACTGGACTGGTGACTATCTGATGCTTGTTGATGCCAACATGGGAGCCCTCAAGTCCGATTACTATATGCGGCGTTCACTTGACTACACCGTTGACTTCACCGGCGAAAAACCCGTTGCCACCATCCTCTACACCTACAAGCACACCGCCCCCTATGGAGACTGGCGCACCAGTGATTACCACACCTACCTCCGGGCCTATGTTCCCAAGGGATCAAAGCTCATTGAGCGAAAATTGGTAGGGTCACCTCTCACTGATGAGGCCTTTGAAAAAACATACTTCGGTGTTTTTGTTGATGTTTTGATTGGAGGACAAACCGAAGGCATGATCAAATACGAACTCCCCGAAACGGTCACAGAAAATGACTATCGTCTCCTTATTCAAAAGCAGTCCGGCGTCGGTACGCTACCGGTCAATGTTCACATCAAAACCAAGGATGGCAAGACCTATGACCAAACAACGGAGCTCAAAAAGGATCTCACCCTGACCATTCAGGAAGTCGAAGAAAAGAAGTAAGAAAAAAAGAGAACCCCCGCCAGGCAGAATGTGCCAACGGGGGCCGAAAAGCACAGGGGATGTGCTAGGAGGAGCCAAGCGAATGGAAGAACTACTGAAAGACTAGCACGTCTTTTTGTTTTGTCAACCCCACGTCATTTGCCTAGAACGCCAAAGAGAAGCTATCATACAACAGTAACCTTTTTCCCCATGCTTATGTCCGAAGAAAAAAACCCTGCACCAGAAGAACTCGGCGCTCTTGCAGCGAATGACCACCGTCGCCTCGGAAAGGAACTCGACCTCTTTACCTTTTCTGACCTAGTTGGCTCTGGACTCCCCTTGTGGCTTCCCAAAGGAGCTACGCTTCGTCGTGTTCTGGAACGCTTTATCGTTGATACGGAAATCGAATGGGGGTACCAGCACGTCTACACTCCCGATATCGCCAAACTCGATCTTTACAAAACCTCCGGCCACTACCCGTACTACAAAGATTCCATGTACGCCCCGATAACGATTGATGACCATGAGTTCATGCTGAGACCCATGACCTGCCCTCATCACTTCCAGATCTATACTGATCGGCCAAAGAGCTATCGCGACCTACCACTTCGTATCGCCGAACTGGCCAAGCTCTACCGCTACGAAGGATCAGGAGAACTGTCTGGTCTGGTGCGTGTACGCAGCTTCTGCCTGGCTGATGCTCATATCATCTGCGCCGATAAAGAACAGGCGGCCGACGAAGTAAGCAAGGCGCTTGATTTGATCGAGCACATCGCCACGGTTTTTGGCCTCAAGCTGGGAGAAAATTATTCCTACCGCCTTTCTCTTGGTGATCGACAAGATGACAAAAAATATTACAAAAATGATACCGCTTGGGATGAAGGCGAGGCCATGCTCCGTTCTGTTCTCCAAAAAAGAAATGGTGTCTTTGTGGAAGCTGCCGGAGAAGCCGCTTTCTATGGTCCAAAAATTGATATTCAAATGAAGGATGCTCGCGGCAAAGAAAATACCGCCTTCACCGTCCAATATGATTTCTGTATGCCCGATCGCTTCAATCTGACCTACACTGCCATGGACGGCACCGAGAAACGGCCAGTGGTCGTTCATCGCTCATCAATAGGAGCTATCGAACGCGTCATCGCCTTCCTCATCGAACACTACGGTGGTGCTTTCCCAACCTGGCTGGCTCCAGTACAGGCTATGGTACTCCCGATTGGTGAGAGTCATCGAGCCTACGCCGAAGAAGTGGCGACTGCGCTACGCATCAAAACTCTTCGAGCCGAAGTCGATGCATCAGATGAATCACTTGGCAAACGGATACGCAGTGCCAAGGTCAATAAAATCCCCTATCTTATTGTGGTGGGCGACAAAGAAGTAGCCGCCCACACTGTCTCCCTGGAACATCGCGCTCTGGGACAATTGGGGAGTAAAACCCTGGAAGAGGTAAGTACCATCATCGTTCAATCAATTACTGAGAAAAACTAACTCTCCCAACAGAAAACCGGCCCTTGAGCCGGTTTTCTGTTACTCCCAAAAAAAGAATCAAGTGGTCCGATAGCCTTCGTGTATATGACGATAGTAGAAGTTTTTTACGGCTTCGGTAGCAAAGAAATACCCTATGGCCAAGACAGCGATAAACAAGAGGAGCTCGGGGGTCGGCATGACAAAATGAAGCCATCCGGTCATGTAGGGAATAAACGGCAGTGCCAAAGCAAACAGCAGGACTCCCCCCGAAAGAAAGCCGAGCGTGGCAGAAGCATGCCGCGCCCGAAAGAAGGTCAGCCGGGTGCGTAGGGAGAAGATAAGGATAATTTCCGTGAGGAGAGATAGCATGAACCACCCTGTTTGAAGTGTTTCCGGAGAAAACTGAAACAGTGCTCCAAACAAAATAAAATCAAAAACAGAACTGACTACCCCGAGAAGGGTCGCCATCAAGACCACGCTGTGTACCTGGTAGTTTTTCGGCTTTTCAAGCTCTCCATCATCAACGGTATCCGTCGCAATAGCAATCATGGGAAAATCAGACAAAAGATTCAGAAGCAAAATCTGAATGGGGAGCAGCGGTACAAAGGGCAGGAACAAAGAGGCCAAGGCTACCGAATAAAAATTGCCAAAATTTGAGGTCAACGTCACACGAAGATACTTCAAGATATTGGCAAAAATAGTACGGCCTTCCCGAATACCATCGACAACCGTCTCGAGACTCTTCTCAAGGAGCACGACATCAGCTGCCTCTCGGGCAATGTCGGAAGCGCTCTCGACAACAATCGCCACATCAGCCAGCTTGAGCGCTGGCGCGTCATTGATGCCTTCACCCAAAAACCCTACCTCGTACTTTTCCTGAAGCATCTTGATCAAATCATACTTCTGTCGTGGAGAAACGCGAGCAAAGACGACCCCTTCACTAGCAGCCTTTCGTCGATTTTCTTCCGACATTCCCTCAAGTTCCTGCCCGGTCACAACATCTTCGGGACGCTTCAAGAGGCCCACCGCATAGCCGACTGCTCCCGCCACCTCACGACTGTCCCCCGTAATAATCTTCACCTGCACATTCAGTGCTTCGGCCCGAAGAATCGTCTCTTTGGCTGTTGATTTGAGCGTATCCACAAACGAAATCAGCCCAACAAACGAAAGCCCCTGCTCATCATAGAGCGTATAACTTTTCTTACTCGAAAACGGTTTAACTGCCACCGCGAGCGTACGCTCCCCTCTTCGCCCTGCCTGCCCTACCCATTCGAGTAATTGCTGCCGCGAAAAATTCTCAATATTATTGCAACGTCTCAGTATTTCTTCTGGCGCTCCCCGAACGATAATATCTCGACTGCCCTCGTTTTCAAACAAAACACTGTTACGACGACGTTCCGGATCAAACGGAATCGTATCCAGCCGCTTCCCTCGTTTCATCTCCTGATGTTCCTTGGGGGTCAGCGCCTGCCACAGTGCCAAATCAAAAGCATCGTGCAATTTTCCCCGATCTTCCGGCACAGCCAAACAGCTGGCAAAGGCCAGCTTGAGACAGTGACGACTATCCTTGGCATGTACCCCCGTGACTGAAAGCAGGTTTTCTGTCAGTGTGCCCGTCTTGTCACAACAGAGTACCTCGATACTGCCCAAATCTTCTATCGCTGACAGACGTTTCACGACTACCTTTTTTTGCGCCAAACGAAGTGACCCGCGAGAGAGAGCGACGGTCAGTATGACTGGCAGCGCCTCCGGGACCACAGAAACCGCCAACGCCAAAGAAAAAATGAGCAGCTCAATACTACTGACACTGTCGCCACGAATAAAGATATTGGCCACATAAATAATAGCGAGCGTAAACAAAACAAGCTTCAGAATAAACCGACTGAACTGACGGATCCCTTTCTCAAAAACCGTTTCCTTGTCGGTTTCTTCCGTCAAAGAGGCAATGTCTCCAAATGCCGTATCCTGACCGGTTGCAAACACCACTCCTTCCCCCCAGCCACTGGTGGCTACTGTTCCGGCGAATCCAATATTGTGCGCCTCAAACATCTGGACAGCTGGTGTCTGCAAAAGTCCAGCACTCTTGCTCGTCGGTACGGACTCACCGGTCATCACACTCTCGTCCATCTGCAGTCCTTTGGTCCGCAAAAATCGCACATCAGCCGGCAGACGATCCCCTGCCTCCACAACAATGACATCTCCAGAAACAATCTTGGCACTTTCCACTGATACCCTCTTGCCATCACGATAGGTCTTGGTATGCACCACGAGATAGCGCTTGAGCAGGCGCATTGCCCGGGCAGAATGATACTCCTGATAGGTCTCGAGACTGATGTTGATAATGATAAAGAGCACGATTAATCCACTCTCAAGTCTATCGCCCAAAAAAAATGACAGAGCAGCCGCGGCCAACAACAGGTACAGAAATGATGAGGAGAGTCGCTGTTTGAGCGTACTCATAAGCGCCGAAGGCCCGGG
>CAZHDL010000017.1:13002-16557 GCA_964531045.1 uncultured Bdellovibrionales bacterium
ACGATTATCCGGATGTGCCTTTAGCCGTCGCTTGGCTTCAAGAGACGACAAACCAACCTGGGAACTTTCCAGTCCGGCCAAAACATTTGCTCCGTCCTCAGCTGCGAAACTTTTCCAAACCATACGGCCGCTTTGTTTGTGTTCTTTTTTTATATTTCCGTCAGACGCTTCTGAGCCAACCTGAGTACGGCCTCAAAATCATCCTCTTCCTGTATTTTATTCTTTCGAATTTTGCCGCACCGCACACAGCGATGAACCAAACGCTCCTTACCCTGTTCTTTCTCCCACAAGACAGCCTCCATCAGTCCACCACAGGCCTCCAGGCGGTCTCCCGGAAAAATATCGACATGCTTACTGAAGAGACAGCGAGGACAATGATTGGTATATCCATTGCCGGATACAAAAAATCCACACTGCTCACAAGAAAAATCTTCCTTTCGTTTTTGAAATATTTTTTCAGTCATGAGTATTGAAAAATCCCTCTCCAGTATAGCAGTTTTTTTCCTACCTTGCCTGTCTACCGAGAACGACGCAGAATATCATTGATAGCTTCCTCATCCTGACAGGTATACTTGCGACTAGCCGAATAAAAACGCTTCTTGGGACCACTACACCCACCATTATCCTTGTGGAGTGTCGCAAGCATCGGCATGAGAAAACCGACTCGTTGTTCATTGAAATACGCGTGCAGCCTCCGTAAGGTCGCCGTTCGCTCGTTCTTGTCCATCCGAGTAAAGACACTCATGTCATCACCCAACTTCCCACTCCAGTCGAAGTGGATAAGGACGTTCTGTGCTTTCCCCTTGAACCGCTCGTGCCACAGAAGCGCCCAGCACCAATCCCCCGGTTCCTTCCACCAGCGAGAAAAGCAGGCACCGCTTTCAATACTGCCATCACTCTTCAGCCCGACACCGCCCTCTATGTAGTCAAACAGACGCAGATATGATTCGTCTTCGATGTCATTGGTCTGCGCCCCAATGACAATCTCAAGTCCCAGATACTCCGCGTGTTCCCGCATATGACGAATCATCTCGGGCATACGGGTGGCATTCCGATCAGCGTTATCCTGATAAAATACCTGCCCAAAGAGAAAACTCTGAATGCCCATATTCATCGCCTCTTCCGTAATATACTCCACGTACTTACGATACTCCGGACGCTCGAATGACGGCTTGCAGGTATGTTCTCCCCAGTAGTTCTTGCTCCCCTCGCGACACATGGCCCCAAAATCAAAATCACGCTTCTCAGCCGGATAGTAGTAGTCGGCCTTGGTATCGATAGCTTCCGCAATAAACATCCCATACACTGTGTTTGGTTTGGTCACTTTTTGCATAATGTCACGAGCATCACCAAAGTCAGGCGGATCAAGCCAGGTCTCGAGTGCCCGATGGAGGTAGTAGCACTGCGAACGATTGATGAGCGCAACCGAGCTATTGGTATCGCCTCCGTACCCGGACAAAAACCCATCCGCCACACACCCGTGCGTTTTCATCTTGGCCATGGAGGGCGGCGGAGGCGGTGGCAGCACGGGATATTCTTTCTCGGTCACCGTCGGCTCATTGACTGCCTTATCCGTTGGTTGCGGCTGGGTGTCCACCCAATCAGAAAGCGTGGAAGTATTTTCTTCGGTTGCCGGAGACAACACTTCTTCCGACGATCCACCTCGAAAGACTATCCCGTAGAGGAGCGCCGCCACCAAGGTGGCGCCACCAAACAGCCACAGGAGGTTGCGGAGAAACAAACGATGATTCTGTTGGTAGTAAAAGGGAAACATACACGTATACCTATTATACACGGTATGAAGAAAGAGTGTTTTAAAATAAAAAACTTGGGAAAATCCAAGTTCTTTACTTCTCTAGAGCGGGTAGGGGGAATCGAACCCCCATCTTCAGCTTGGAAGGCTGACATAAGAACCATTATACGATACCCGCTTGTTTTCAAATGTTCAGCTTACTTTTTCGGTGCGCCGGTCAGTCCCGCAAAGGGATCACACACCTGTCGTTCCTTGGCCACGCCCATGGCCGTGAGCATCTCTTCCATACCCTGGATAAAGGCAGGGGCACCTACGAGATAGTACCACACGTTTACCACATCCGGCACGTACTTGCGGAGCATGGCCTCGCAGATATATCCCCGTTCTTCATTGGCACCAGCACAGGGAGTGGTTTCCTGGGATAAGGTCGTGATGTAGTGCAGGTTTTTCACCTGAAGCGCGCTTAATTCTTCATGAAAGGCAGCATCTTGAGCAAAGCGATTAGAATAAAAGACGGTAAAAGACCGTTCATCCCCTTCTTTCTCCGCCTGCTTCAGAATACTCCGCACCGGCGTGATACCAATCCCACCCACCAAAAAAATGATAGGCAGACCATCAGCCGCATAGGAGAGAGTAAAGTGACCGACCGGACCAGTGGCCATGATAGTATCACCCGGCTTCAAGGCGTACATGGTTTGTTTGAATCCACTGTCTCCCTGACGCATAGTAAAGGCCACATGGTCTTCCGAGGGTGCGGAAGAAAGAGAGAACGACCGTACACCGGCTCGCGTATCGGGAGCGACCAGATTGGAGAGACGGAGGACAACGTACTGACCGGCAGCAAAGACAAAATCAGCCGGTTTCTCAAAGACAAACATATCCGTCCCGTGAGCGACGTTTTTCCGTTCCTTGAATACGAGAGTGAAATTGGCCATACGTTCCTCCTTCGTCAATGATCAGTGCAAAACAGGCATAAAAAAACAGAGGTGACTCTGTAGGGATAGTGTAGCTTTTTCAGGCTTTTGTGTCAAAAAATGACTCGGCCCGGGCAATCAGTGACTGCTCGGGCCAGGTGGGGGTCGGCGCAAACTCCCCGGAATCATTCGTCATCTCATAGGAACCTCCAAGAGGTTAGGTTGAGATTAGTTGCCTTGGCAGGCCGCTGGCGTCTTGACTCTACAGTTGCAGGCTGCGCATAGGCACTCCTTTGGTTAGCGGGCAACTGTGGCCAGAAAGCCACACGTGTCCACCAATCAAAGTACCTGTAACTCAAAGAACTGTAATATACATTATAGCACCTCTTTAAATTCCTGTCAAGGGCACAGATACCCAAGAAATGATGACGCCCCGGAATCCTTCGGATTCCAGGGCGGCGGCGTCGACGCATACGTCGACAAGCTAGGGGGGATGGACAGCAATCATGCTGTGGCTCCTTGGTTGTGTAGCGTGGGCAACGCTACTTGATGAGATTCCCATGGAATCGTCCCTACGGCGGACGTCTCCAGGGTTCGAAGCGGCAGAGCTGCTTGACCATCAGAACGGCCGGCATGACGCTCAGGCCTCGATGGCGCCGGCGGCCGGCGGGTCGCCCACGGCGGTCTTGGCCTCGGCGGCGATCAGCGGATCGGTCTTCACCACGTCGGTGCCGGTGCCATCGCCCTGCGGTTCGGCGCCGTCGGCCCGCTGGGTCTGCTGCTGCTCGGTGCCCGCGGCTTCGATGGCGGCCTTCGTGCCGGCGTCGTCGGTGCTCTCGTCAGCCCGCTTCGAATCGGTGTCGGTGCCACCGCGGCCGGACAGGGCGT
>CAZHDL010000017.1:16567-18039 GCA_964531045.1 uncultured Bdellovibrionales bacterium
CTGCCCGTAGCTGATGGACACCGAGTTGCTGATCTTGCGGTAATCGCCCGCGACCGGAGCCACGAGGGACGGCGTGAGCGAGGTCCCGTTGAAGGTGGCGACCTTCTTCTCGTCGGTGCCACCGCCGTCGGGCAGCGCATCGTCGTTGCTGTGCAGCGTGACCAGGCCCAGGTCGGAGTCGAACTTGAAGTCGGTGCGGACGCGGCCGGAGGCGAAAGCGAAGCTCAGTGCGGCCAGATTGGCCAGGGAACGCTTGTTCATGGGAAGTCTCCAGAAAAGGGAACGCCCTGCGAAAGCACCCAGAAGGGTGGCAGGCGACTATGGCCATTTTCAAAGCCACATTCGTCTGCCTCCCCTCACACATCTCTTCAGGTAAAGAACTTTACGGTTGAGTATAGCATACCCGAGGAGCCCTGTCAAGGGTCTCCAACCGCTTCTTTCTCCCTTCTCCTTTTAACCTGCAACATCTTTATTTACACGATATCTTTTACGATATTTTCATACCCTTCCAGTTCCAACAGCATCATAAGCACGTGAGCCAGCTTCTCTGGGTCATGCCGGATAAACGCCCTCGTATGGGCAATCTTGTCTTCTTTCCGCCGCAGTGTTTTAGTCCGACTGAGGAGATCGGCCCGAATGACTCGGTACGGACGCTCCCCTTCGTTGGTAAAAGAAACGAGCAGACCTTCCTTTTGGTACTTCTTGAGCAGTTCCGGTGCCGGCTTACTGGTGTTGTAGGTGACATAGTCGATACGCGGTTGACCAATGTACCGGTTGACCTCCCTCACATAGTCCTCGAGTGTAAACAAATCGGTCTGACCGCGCTTACTGATCAGATTGCAGTTGTAGACTATCTTGGCCTTGGTAGCACGAAGCGCCTCAGCGATACCGGGTACCAAAAGATTGGGCAGAATGGCACAGTAGTGATTGCCGGGACCGATGATAATGAGGTCTGCTTCCCGAATCTTTTTGAGAGCGAGAGGATTGGCCTTGGGGCGGGGACGGAGCCTCACCTTTTTCACCCCCACCGTTTCAAAACGCGAACTGACGTTGATCTCGTGTTCTCCGGACAAGAGTGAACCATCCGAGAGCTCCATATAAAGACGGGTATTGGAAAGAGTGACTGGGACAACGGTGCCGCGCACATTTAGAATCTTGGCAGCTTCTTCCACGCCTGTCCCAAAATCACCGGTAATTTTTTCTAACGCTGACAAAAAAATATTGCCAAAACTGTGACCCTCCAGGCCTCCTTCGGCAAAACGGTAGTTCATCAATTCTCGCAAGCGGTCTGGGGTATCAGAAAGCGCGACCAGACACTGACGCACGTCACCAGGAGGGAGCACGCCGAGCTCATCGCGCAGGATACCCGTCGATCCGCCGTCATCCGCCATCGAAACGATGGCCGAGAGCTCAATCGGATATTTCTTGAGTCCTGAGAGCAAGGTAAAGCTCCCTGTGCCGCCACCGATTGT
>CAZHDL010000018.1:0-505 GCA_964531045.1 uncultured Bdellovibrionales bacterium
ATTGTGTGCGTATCGGCTCACTGGGTGACGCAGGGAACGTTTGTCACGGCCATGGAGCATCCACCTACCATTCATGACTTCGGGGGATTTCCACAGGCGCTTTTTGAGGTGGAGTATCCCGCTCCGGGACATCCTCAGTTGGCGAGGGATATCAAATCATTAGTGACTAAAACGGAGGTTGGTCTCGATACGGAGTGGGGCCTGGATCATGGGGCCTGGAGTGTCATCAAGCACCTCTACCCGGAGGCCGACGTACCGGTCGTTCAGCTCAGTCTCGACTATTACCAATCGCCACAGTGGCACTATGAACTGGGAAGGGAACTGCGGGTGCTCCGAGAGCAGGGAGTGCTCATTGTTGGGAGCGGCAATATTGTGCACAACCTCTCTTTGGTGGACTGGAGTAAGCTGAATACGGATGATTTTGGCTTTGATTGGACGCGCGAAGTGATGACGAAGGTGAATGAGTGCATACTCGCGGGTGATCATCAGACCCTCATTGATTTTG
>CAZHDL010000018.1:515-3383 GCA_964531045.1 uncultured Bdellovibrionales bacterium
CTTTGAACTGGCTATTCCGACCCCGGAGCACTATCTGCCGCTTCTCTACATACTTGGTTTGAAAGAAGAGGGAGAATCGGTCACCTTCTATAATGACAAAGCGGTGGCGGGTGCCCTCTCGATGACTTCGGTAAAAATCGGGTAAGCAGCGAGGCAAAAGGGATTTTTTAGGATGTATAATGTTGTACCATCATGACAGAGCAAAATATACCGCAGTCACTCACGTATGTAGTGAGAGAGCCGAAAGTTCCATTGGAGCATCCGCCGGTCTTGTTTTTGCTCCATGGCTTGGGCAGTAACGAAACAGACTTGCTGTCGCTCGCGACGCAGTTACCCGAACATTATCTGGTCATTTGCGTCCGGGCACCGAGAGATTTGGGTGGAAATCGTTACGCCTGGTACCGGGTTGATTTTTCGTCCGGGAAGCCCGTTTATGATTTTGCCGATGTAGAAGAAAGTGTCGCACGTCTGGGAGTGCTTATGAGTGAAGTCCGTGAAAAATATACGACGAGCGATGAGGTATATGTGGGTGGCTTTAGTCAGGGAGGGATAATGAGTTACGTGCTCGGATTGACGCATCCAGAACTGGTGAAGGGGATCATCGTGATGAGCGGTCGACTGCTTGAAGAGGTCAAGTCCCTCGTGGCAAGCGAAGAGAAACGCCAGCATCTGCGGGTTTTTATCTCTCATGGCGTACAGGATGCCACACTCCCCATTCTGTACGGGAGGGAGGGGGCGTCGTATCTCCGGTCGCTTCACATGAATCCGACGTATACGGAATATCCGGGAGGACACAGTATTTCCGATGCGATGCTGACAGATCTGATACGTTGGTTCAATGAATAATATCTGACTATGAAGGAATATCCTGATTTGAAAGCTCTCCAAGCGATTCCTGGAGTAGGAAAGGCTATTGCCCAGGATCTCTTCGATTTGGGTGTTATAGAACCAAGTCAGCTCCGCGGGAAGAACCCGGAGCGTCTATATGATGACCTTTGTCGACTGCGGGGTGTGCACGTGGATCGCTGTATGCTCTACGTGTTTCGCTGTGCCGTGTACTTCGTCAGTCACAAACGTCCGGACCCCAAAAAGCTCCAGTGGTGGGCCTGGAAGGATAAGGCATAAAAAGAATTACGTAATGAATTACGTAATACTTTTTTATCGTGCGAGGACGATGCCGTAGACAAAGCGGGCACCGTGAGCCTTGAGAACGCGGGCGCATTCTTCGAGCGTCGTGCCAGTGGTGGCTACGTCATCGATGAGCCACAGGGCTTTTCCTTTGATAGTGACTGCCTTGTCGGGCGCTAGTGCGAAGGCGTTTTGCAGGTTAAGGAGACGCTCTTCTCGGGAATCAGTCTTCATCTGGGGCTTGGTAAAGCGGGTGCGGAGTAATACATCAGTGAGGAGTGGCATCTCGAGCCCCGGAGTAAGTGACTGGGCGAGCTCTCGTGCCAGGAGTTCGGATTGATTGAAGCCACGAAAACGGAGTCGTCTCGGGTGAAGGGGCACGGGGAGCAGGGCATCGGGAAGCGGTAGAGCGCTGTTTTGGAGAGTGCTTACGAGGAATTGCCCGAGCTCGTGTGCGATTTCGGGAATAAAGCGATATTTCCAGGTGTGAATGGCGCGAGGAAGGAATGAACCATGATAGGAAGAGGCGACAAAGAGTCCGTCGAGCGCGGATGGGTTGTGGTCGCGACAGTGGAAGCAACGATGGCCGTTGGGCGTGATACGAAGACAGGTGGGACAGTTTTGCTCCAGGCGCACGGGCAGTTTTCTTTGACAGCGCGGACAGATAAAGGCACCTCGCGTTCCGCAACCGAGACACAAGAGCGGAAAGAGAGTGTCGAGAACCTGTTTTTTCGCGTGGGCGAAAAAAGACGAGCGCATCATGAATCTATGAGCAGATGACGGTATCACCCTTCAAGCTGAGTCGGAGGGCTGTTTTCTTTTTTGCTGTGAGTGAGGGAGTAATGAGTTTGAGAGCAATAGGCTTTTCAATGAGTTCCTGGATATTTTTGCGAACCAGTCGAGCGCCCTGCTCTGGAGTGAAACTCTTTTTGGCAATGTGGGCGACGATGTTTTGTCCGTAGTGGAGCGTGAAGCCCTTGGTCTTCAGGCGTTTGGCCAGGTGATCAAGCTCAAAAGAGACGATATCCAGTACCGCCTGTTCGGTCAGTGGATTGAAGACAATGACCTGATCAAGGCGAGCAAGGAGCTCGGGACGGAGTTCTTTTTTGAGGTCACCGAGGACTTCTCGTTTGATGGTTTCAAAGGCAGAAAGGTCGGTAGATTGAGCTTCGGACGATCCTTTTTTGGATGGGGCAGGAGCAAATCCGATGCCGGCTTCTCGTGTGAAGGCGGCGGTACCGATATTGGATGTCAGAATAATGAGGGTGTTTTTGAAGCTGACACTTCGTCCTTCGGCGTCAGTGAGCGTGCCTTCGTCAAGTATCTGGAGCAAGATATTAAAGACATCAGGGTGTGCCTTTTCGATTTCGTCAAAGAGTACCACACTATAGGGCTTGCGGCGAATGGTTTCGGTCAGTTTGCCACCTTCACCGTGGCCGATATAGCCGGCGGGGGCCCCGAGCATCTGGGCTACGCTGTGTCGCTCCATAAATTCACTCATGTCGAGGCGCACCAGTGCCTGACGACTGCCAAAGAACTCTTCGGCCAGCAGTTTGGCAATGTAGGTTTTGCCAACGCCGGTTGGTCCCAGGAAAAGAAAGGAGCCGAGGGGGCGATCCGGATCGCTGATATGGCTGAGGGAGCGCGCCAGGGTCTCTTCGAGAGCTGTGGCGGCTTCTTGTTGACCGGCCAGGCGCTTTCCAAAGGCGTCGTGCAGGCGAGCCAGTTTTTCACCAGGAT
>CAZHDL010000018.1:3393-7925 GCA_964531045.1 uncultured Bdellovibrionales bacterium
TTTTTTGTAGCGCCGAAATTTTCTTTTCGATGGCTTGTTCTCGGGTGTGCCACTTGGCCGCGTCATCGTAGTTTTCGTGCTTGATGAGGGATTCTTTGAGTGAGGTCGCTGCTCGGAGTTCTTCTTCCATCTGAAAGAGGGCGGTAGCAAACGGAGATTTATCCTTACCCTGTTTGGCGAGTGCGGCAGCTTCATCGATGATATCAAAGGCCTTGTCCGGCAAAAAACGATCAGGGATATGGCGGATGCTCAAATTGACAGCCAGATCGATGCTGGGCTGTGAGAAGGAAACATTGTGAAAGGTTTCGTAGCTTTCTTTGACGGAGGACAAAATGTGCTTGGTTTCTTCAGCGGTTGGCTCGGCGACGACCAAAGACTGGAAGCGTCGATCAAGGGCGGCATCTTTTTCGATATGACGCTTGTATTCGGAGAGTGTGGTAGCGCCAATACACTGGATATCACCTCGTGAGAGGGCAGGTTTCAAAATATTGGCCGCATCCAGACCGCCAGCTGTGTTACCGGCACCAACGATGGCGTGAATTTCGTCGATGAACAAGATGACATCTTTGTTGGCGGCAGCTTCTTTGATGATTTCTTTCAAGCGAGCCTCAAATTCTCCGCGGAAATTGGTACCGGCTACCACGAGCGCCAGGTCAAGTGAGAGGAGGCGTTTGTTGAAGAGTGAGTGAGGAACATCACCACGCGTGATTTTTTTGGCCAAAGCGGCGACCAGGGCAGTTTTGCCGACCCCTGGCTCTCCGATGAGGAGCGGGTTGTTCTTGTTTTTTCTGGTCAAAATTTGTACCATCCGATCCAATTCTTTTTTGCGTCCGATGAGTAGGTTTTGACTGGTACTCGTGTCCTTGCCCATATCGAGCGTGAACTGATCGAGCGAGGGAGTGGCACGGGATCCTTTTTTTTGTTGGAGGGAGATTTCTCCTTCGGGCATATCGAACATTTTGGAAAGCTGTGGAAAATGATCAAAATTCAGGTGTGACTCCAGAGCAGACTGAATACGCTTCTCTTTGATTTTAAGAGTGGCCAAAATGCGCTCGAGGACTTCGTTGCGAGTTTCAAGCAGTGCATAGGCTAAGTGCTCGGTACCGACATAAGGGTAGCGGAACTGATTGGCGAGAGCGTACGAGCGGCGCAGGCTTTCCTTGAGGGCAGCTGAAAGAGGGAGCGGGTGGGTTTTGGGGAGGATTTTTCCACCGGTTTTTTTCTTGAGACAGAGCTTGGCCAAACTTTCTTTTTCAAAACCGATGTTTTCGAGCAGAATACTGCCTAAACTGCCATTTTCGAGGAAAATAGCTAAGAGAAGGTGCTCCGGCTCGATAGTGGTATGACGGGTATAGCGGGCGATTTCCCGGGCTTCCTTCAGGCTATGACGAGCATGGAGGGTCAATTTTTGGCTGAACGTTGTTTCGAGCATAGGGGAGTGTGGTCAAAGCGGGGAATGTCTTCATTCTATGGGTTTCTTCTTCTTACTGTCAAACTGAGAGAAAGAAAGTTTTCTCGTGGAGTGTATTGAAAAAAAGTGATACGGTGTGGTATAATTTCATGGAAAGCTGTAAACAGAAGACAAAAAGAAAAAATAATGTTGTTCGGTATTGGAAAACCATACTTTCTTGGTATTGACTTTGGCACCTCGCTCATCAAAGCGGTGGAGTTGACGGTGGAAGACGGAAAACCGAAACTGCTCAATTACGGGCAGGTTGATTTGGCGCGACTGGAAAAAGGAGTGATGACGGGTGAGAATTCCTATGATGATGAAATTATTCTGTATCTGCGCGCGCTGCTTGAAAAGCTCCAGCCAAAAAGTGATGGTGTGTATGCGGCGATGCCGGCCTATACGGGACTGGTCTCGCTCATTGATTTGCCGGAAATGAACGAAGACGATTTGAAAGAAGCGATACAGTTTGAGGCCCACAAGTATATTCCGTCATCGCTCGATGATGTGGCACTCAGCTGGGAAGTGGTTGGTACTCATCCTTCTCCTGATCAGTCGGATGCTAACAGGATGGAGATTTTGCTCGTAGCTGCCCTCAATAAAGAGGTGGTGCGGTATCGTCGATATGTAGAGGAAGTGCACCTCAAAATGAATTTTCTTGAATTGGAGACTTTTTCCCTCATCCGTTCGGTGATTGACCATGAGCCAGGGGTGTTTCTCGTCATTGACATCGGCTCGCGTGCCACCAATCTGGTCTTGGTGGATGATGGATTGGTTCGGGTTAGTCGGAATCTGGATGCCGGAGGAAAAGATGTGACACGGACACTGACAGAGAGTCTGGATATTACTCCTGAACGAGCAGAAATACTGAAGAAAAGTGATAAAGATTTTTTGAATCAAGCAGGATCGGCCTTGGTGTTTCCATCTCTTGAAATGATTTCGAGTGAGGCCAAGCGGATGCTCTCGTCCTATCAGGGAAAGTATCCTGAGCGTCAGTGTCAGGGGGTGGTGCTCTCTGGGGGGACAGCGTATTTGAAGGGACTGACAGATTTTTATACTCGCGTCTTGGGGCTGCCGGTTCGTATTGGGAATCCTTGGGAAAAAATCAGTTATGATCCGGCATTGACTGCCGAGATAGAGAGTCTGGGTACTTCCTTTTCGGTTGCTCTCGGATTGGCACTGGCCGGGATAGATGAAATAACAACACACAAGAGTGGTATTCCCAAGAAGTCCTTCTCTCTCAAGGAACTATTGACCAGAAAAATATAATCTTCTAACGCTACAGTCATGCCCGGAGTCAATCTCTCACAATCCATGCCCGGAGAAGAGTCGTCAGAAAAACGATCATTTTTTGATATGGGTATTTTACTCTCTCTCGGCGCTCTTATTGTAGTCGGTCTTGTCTGGGGTGGTATACGTTTTTACATGTCTTCTCTTGATAAGAAAATCGCCGATATTGAAGTGACTCTTGGTGCGAGTACGGCACAAACCAAGGGTGGACGAGTGGATCGAGTGGCTGATTTTGAGACACGACTTAAGTATTTTTCTGAAAATAAGAATGAGTTTGAGCCCGAGGTTATTTTGAAACAACTGGAGGGAGTTATGGTATCCGGGGTACTTTTGACAGGGTTTCAGTATGATCAGGAAGAAAGACTCCTTACTCTTTCCGGGAAGAGCGATGATTTCCGAAAGTTGGCTGATCAGATGTTTAGTTTTAAGACGGAAAAGATGTTTTCTCAGGTTCGAGTGGAAACGATTGATCGTGACGACGAAAATAAGGTTACATTTGTGCTCAAGGCAGGCTTTTAAGTCGCTCATATTTTTTCTATGCGTTTGAAAATCCTTTTTGTTCCCTTTTCGATTTTATTGGTGCTGATTCTTGCTATTGGTTATATTAAGCCCGATATCACGACGCTTGAGGAGAAGCGTGTGCTTCTTGATACTAAGATCAGTCAATCACAGAATATGGCCACACTTTTGGCTAATATTGATACTCTGGTCGCTTCTCTTGATGAGCAATCAGCATCAGAAGAGTCCGTGCATCTTTTTCTTCCAAAGACAGAGGATCAGGAGCGAGTGGTGGATATGTTTAATTACTTGGCCTCTCAATCAGGTGTATTTGTGAATGTTATGGGGATGAATCAGATTGAGATGACGCAGGTAGAAGAGGAACCAGTGTTGCCACCGGCAAATAGTCTCTTAGTGACTGGTGTCGATAGCGTATCGGCTGTTCCAGTTGTTTCTGCTCTCAAGCCAAAAGTGCAGTCGTATTCAGCACAAGTTGAAGTAAAAGGAGGGTACGAAAATATCAGTGATTTTTTCAATCGTTTAGCTCACATGAATCGTTATCACAAGATTCTGAAGTTTTCTCTTACGGCTCCGGTTAGTCCCAAGGAGGGTGAAGAGAATATGCTCACCGGGATATTTGAATCGCAGTTTGATTACTTCCCGGTTCAACAGGTAGCTTCGGCGTTACAGGTACCGGTGTTCACGACGGGCACGTTTGATGCTGCTGCATTAACGTCGCTTTTGTCTTGGGTGAACTATACGGTACCACCACTTACTCTTTCTGAGACTGGTCGCCCCAATCCTTTCCAGCCATAGGAAAATTATATTCCTGATATGACAGAGACAAAAAAAACAGACGCCGCTCCAGCTCAACAGGCGCCTGCTCCTAGTATCCAGGCGCAGGCTGAGGCACTTGGCGTACCCTTTCTTGATGCTGTGCCGCAGCATATTGACAAGGAGGTGCTCTCACTGATACCGGAGGATTCAGCCAGAAAGTATGAGATGGTAGCCTTTGAGAAGAATGAAGAGGTTCTTTCGGTGGCCATGGTGAATCCGCAGGACTTCGAGGCGCTCAACGTGCTGCGATTTTTGGCGGAAAAGGAACGGCTAGGAATTGAAGTTTTTTTGGTTGCTAAACCGGTTTTTAGTGATATTGCCAAAGCCTATACTGGGACGGATCGCGTTTTGAAGGATGCTATTTTGTCACTCAAGAATGAAAAGGATGATGGCATCAAAGAGGAAGTGGTCAAGAAGACGCCTGACGCGGATATTTTTCAGGATGCTCCTATCGCCA
>CAZHDL010000018.1:7935-8618 GCA_964531045.1 uncultured Bdellovibrionales bacterium
TATCGCCAAGTTGGTAGAAGTAATCGTCAAACACGCTATCGAGGGTCGAGCGAGTGATATTCATATCGAGCCGGTCGATGGGTCGTATCGGGTGCGGTTTCGTGTCGATGGTTTGTTGCGGGCGGATTTGGTTTTTCCAAGAGAAGTGGGACGTGCTGTTATTTCACGTATCAAGATTTTGGCCAATCTGAAGATTGATGAAAATCGTAAGCCGCAAGACGGACGATTTCGTTTTGAAAGCAAAGAAGGAGTGGTTGACTTGCGTGTGTCGAGCTTGCCGGTCATGGAGGGGGAAAAAGTGGTGATGCGTGTACTTGAGAAAAACTCCAATGTCAGCGATTTGGAAAAACTCGGTTTATGGGGGAGAAACAGAGGGGTACTTGAATCAAAAATCAAAGAACCGTTCGGAATCATCCTCATTACGGGACCGACCGGTTCTGGAAAATCGACGTCTCTCTATGCTTTCCTTCAGATTTTAAACAAAGAAGATCGCAACATCATTACGCTGGAGGATCCGATTGAGTACTTTATGGAGGGCGTTAACCAGAGTCAGGTTCGCCCGGAAATTGGTTATACCTTTGCGAGCGGTTTGCGCTCTATTCTGCGTCAGGATCCAAACGTCATCATGGTGGGAGAAATTCGTGATGGTGAAACAGCGGAGCTCGCTATTCATGCTGCCTTGA
>CAZHDL010000018.1:8628-13131 GCA_964531045.1 uncultured Bdellovibrionales bacterium
CCGCGGTGAGTGCCGCGGAGACGGGTCACTTGATACTCTCGACGCTCCATACCAGCGATGCGGTCGGTGCTATCCCGCGGTTGGTAGATATGGGGATTGAACCGTTTCTTTTGGCATCGTCGCTTCAGGCCGTAGCAGCGCAACGTTTGGTACGACGGATTTGTGATCACTGTAAAGCGCCGACAGATATAACAAAAACTCAGGAGAAAATCATTGCTGATTATTTTGCTCTTATTCCAGAGGAAGAAGTAGTGGCCTATGGATTGCAAGTTGCGCAAAAGATGGTAGTTTTTCAGGGGAAAGGATGTGAAAAATGTGGCATGACAGGATATAAAGGACGGATTGCTCTCTATGAAACCGTCGCCGTGGACAGTGTGATGAAGGCTATTATCGCCGACAAAGAGGGGAATGAAAACGCGGTAAAACAGGCTGCTATTGAACAGAAGATGCTTACGATGAAGCAGGACGGCATCTTGAAAGTACTCAAGGGAATCACGACGCTTTCTGAAGTGGAACGAGTGACTGAAGGAAAAATTTTGATTGATGAGGAGTAGGGTGAATGTGATATACTGAAGGAAGTGCGTGGGTAAAAAAACAAAAACACTCTCATGGAAACACTACGCGTAGAGGATTGGGTCAAAAAATTATTGGGGCTTGTCGGGCAACAGGGGGCATCCGACCTTCATTTGGTGGTGGGGCGATACCCGACGCTTCGTATTGATGGAAAGCTCCATCCGATTTCTCAGGAAAAAATGTTGACGCCGGCTGATACGAAAGCGATCAGTGATGTTTTGTTGACGGATGAGAAAAAGGAAGAGTTGGTAGCTACTGGACAGACAGATTTTTCGTATAATTATGAGGATCGGGTGCGGTTTCGTACCAACGTGTTTTTCCAGAAAGGATATGTCAGTATCACCATGCGTTTTGTCATGGATAGACTGCGCAGTTTGGAAGAGCTGAATATTCCAAAGGCGCTCTATGAGTTTGCGGGGTATTCTCAGGGGTTAGTACTGGTCACTGGGCCGGTTGGTCATGGAAAATCTACTACACTGGCGGCTATTATTGACTATATCAATCATAATCACGACAAGCACATTATCACCATCGAAGACCCGATCGAGTTTGTGTACAATCAGGATCGCTGCATCATCAATCAGCGTGAAATCGGACGGGATGCCAAAAATTTCCCTGATGCTTTGCGGGCGGTGTTTCGTGAAGATGCTAATGTGGTGCTTTTGGGAGAATTGCGCGATTTGGAGACTATCAGCACAGCTATGACGGCGGCTGAAACCGGACACCTCATCTTTGCCACGCTTCACACCAATGACAGTGCTCAGACTATCGATCGTATTGTCGACGTATTTCCTTCTCATCAGCAAAATCAGATACGGATGCAGCTCTCAAGCGTGCTCCTCGGTGTCATTTCACAGCGACTGTTGCCGCATACTGGTGGCGGACGCGTGCCGGCTGTGGAAATCATGCTGAAAAACAATGCGGTAGAGAACCTTATTCGTGAGAACAAAAACCACCAGTTGGATTCTGTTATCGAGACGAGTTTGAAGGACGGCATGGTTTCGCTTGATCGGGCGTTGTCTGATCTGGTACTCCGAGGATTGGTGTCGATTGACGATGCCTTCATGTACGCCAAAAATCGTGACTATCTGCAGATGTTGCTCAGTAATAAACGGTCGTCATAAGCAAGAGGGGATTTTTATTTTTCTGCTATGAAGTTTGTATTTAAGGCCAAAGATGCCCAGGGCGATCTGCGAGAGGGTATGGTGGAAGCCATGACACCAGTCGCAGCCGCCGAGATTTTGGGGCGCAATAATTTGGTACCCATTTCTATCAAGGCAGAAGAAAAAACGTTGGGTATTATCAAGGATATTCAGAAGATTTGGGAAGGAACAAGTCAGAAGGAGTTGGTTGTTTTTTTTCAGCAATTGGCTACTTTGGTGGAGGCACGTGTCCCGGTCGTATCAGCCCTTCGGACTATCGAAGATCAGACCAGTAATCGCTATTTTCGGATTATATTGAAAGAAATGGCCGATGACATCGAGGATGGAGCACCATTTTCGGTGGCTATTGAAAAGCACCCTAATATTTTTTCCCCGCTTGTGATCAATATGCTCCGTGCCGGAGAAGCCTCTGGGGAGCTGCAGAAGTCTATCGAAGTGGTGGCGCAGAGCATCGAAAAAAACTACCAGTTGGCAGCAAAAATAAAGGGCGCCATGTATTACCCAATGTTTGTCATGGGAGTGGCGGGGATTATAGGTTTTTTGGTGGTGACCTTCATTCTTCCGAAGATTACGATCATGATCAAGGATATGAAGGTGCCGATACCGTGGTATACGAGCGCTCTTATTTGGCTGGGGGATTTCATGAACGCATACTGGTGGGCGGTCCTCCTGGCTCTGATTGCTGCTTTTTCTGGTCTCGCTTACTATGTCAAAACTGAGGCAGGAAAGAGAGAATGGCAGATTATTTTGCTGAAAATTCCTGTTATTGGCGATCTGGCACGAAGTATTTATATTACTCGTTTTGCTGAAAATTTGAGTCAGCTTTTGAGTGGTGGTATCCCGGTGGTACGGGCACTGATCATTGTGAGTGATGTCATTGGCAATCAGGTATTCCAGAAAATTGTGCTTCGTGCGGCAGATGAGGTACGCTCGGGTGGAACCATGAGTACCGTCTTTCTTCGTTCAGGGGATATACCGCCTATTGTGGCGCAAATGATTCGTATTGGTGAAGAGACAGGGTCGCTCTCTGGAGTGCTTGCCAGTACGGCCAAGTTTTACAATCAAGAAGTAGAGACGACCACACGGAGTCTGACGACGCTTATCGAACCGATACTGATTGTGCTGCTTGGTGTCGGTGTGGGTATATTAGTGATAGGAGTGTTGCTTCCTATTTATAATATTGCTTCCCAGATATAGGATTGCCAGGAAAAATGTGTTATACTAAATACAAGAAAAATGAAATATAAAAATAAAAACAAGAAGGAGGTGAGCATATGAAAAAAAACTTGAGAGGGTTTACTCTCATTGAACTTCTGATTGTCATCGCTATCATCGGTATTCTCGCTTCTATCGTGTTGGTGAGTCTCTCTGGTGCTCGTGAGAAGGCAAACATTGCAGCCTACAAAGCCCAAGCAAATTCACTCGCTTCGGCTGTTATGATAGAGTGTGATACAGCTGTTCTGACAGGTGCATCGGTTACGGCACTGATGCCTGCATCGAACAATCGTATCAATGCGGTAGCTGATGGGGATATTACGTTAAATGATTGTGGCGTACCTGGGAATGGTCAGTTTACCGTAGTAACGGAATCCATTGATTTGGGTGCCTCAGCTGCTGCTAATGCCTGCGAAACCGCTGGAGGAACCAGTATTGCAGAAGTTGGAGTTACTTTTCCAGCCGGATGCTAAGGGCATTGTGTTTTTAGTTTAATTAAGGCAGAAATAAAAATAGAGATCTATGAAAAAGAATTTGAGAGGCTTTACTCTCATTGAACTTCTGATCGTTATTGCCATCATCGGTATTTTGGCATCTATCGTATTGGTCAGTTTGAGTGGGGCTCGGGAAAAGGCAAACATTGCTGCTTACAAGGCCCAGGTGAGTTCATTGACTCCATCTATTATGGTGGCTTGTGATACCGCAGTGTTGACCGTTGCAGGTATTCAGGCTATGTATCCAGCTTCCAACAACAGAATTGTTGCTGTGCCAACTTTGACAGCTGGAGGTGCTGCTGCCGTCTGTGGAACAACAGGGAATGGTCAGTTCTTGGTGGAAGTTTCCTCAATTGACTTGGGTACTTCGGCTGCCGCAGGTTTTTGCGAAACGGCTAATGGTACCGATATTACACCTGCTGGTGTTGTGTTTCCTGCAGGTTGCTAGTCAAATTGTTTCAAGACGAAGGGTCTTGCATTTGAAAAAAAAACAGTCTCGAAAGAGGCTGTTTTTTTGTGGTATAATAAACGATATGAGTGTGAGCTTTATTGTATTCTATTTTTTTGTTTGTGGACTGATCATTGGGAGTTTTCTCAATGTGGTCGTGTATCGACTACGAGAGCAAGAGACATTGCTTGGTCGGTCGTTTTGTCGTTCCTGCCAGCATCAGATACGTTGGTATGACAATATCCCCCTCATCAGTTTTTTGATACTGGGTGGAAAATGTCGTGATTGTCGAGCGGCTTTTTCTTGGCAGTACCCGATTCTTGAGCTCGTGACTGCTTTGTGCTTTGCGTTTATTGGTCAGTACTTTTTTCAGTGGGATCGCCCGGAGACGTGGCTTGAAACAGGATTTCTTGTTGGGATTACCAGTTTGCTCTTGGTTATTGCTGCCTACGATCTGATTCACATGGAAATCCCAATTACTATACTGATGATAGGGTTTGGATGGACAGTGCTGTTTCTCTTGCTTGATATGCAGGATTTCCGGTTTTTTCTGTGGGACAGGCAAGTACAGGCGCTTTTGGGGGCATTGGTAGTCGGAGCTCTGTTTTTC
>CAZHDL010000018.1:13141-16693 GCA_964531045.1 uncultured Bdellovibrionales bacterium
CTGGTGTTTATTTCGCATGAGACCTGGATGGGCTGGGGGGATGTTTGGTTGGGCGCACTGGCTGGACTGATCGTTGGTTTGTCCGGAGCACTTTTTATGATGACGCTCTCCTTTGGTTCGGGAGCTCTCGTAGGTATTCTTCTTATGATACTGAATAAGAAAAATATGAAGAGTCAGATCCCGTTTGCTCCTTACCTGGTATTAGGAACGCTCCTTACTCTGTTTCTGCCTCATATGTTTCCTGAATATATTGCGAGGATGCTCCTCTAAATCGCTTGGCATGATGCAATACAAAAATACAACTAAAAAAGCCTTTACACTCATTGAACTTCTCATCGTGATTGCTATTTTGAGTACCTTATCGACGATTATGCTGGTTGATTTTGGGGGGAGTCGTACTAACCAGGAGCTTGATGAAGCAGCGCGAGAGGTGGCAAGCGCTTTCCGTGAGGCACAGAACTACGCCCTGACGGGTTACCAGGGAGTGTCCAACACTATCCCGTGTCGTTACGACGTTTCTTGGGCTAATACAGCATACCTGCTGACGTATTTTTACAAGAATGGAGCTGGTGTCTGTAATCAGTCTGCTGTAGTGCGGACGTATACCCTTCGGAAGGGGATCGCGTTTACGGGTGCCGGGAACTTTTCTTTTTCTCCACCGCATGCCGTTGTTTCTTTTGCGGCAGTCAGTGTGCCGGTAACAGTGTCAAAGGCCGGTATTTCCTATACCGTATGCACTTATAACAGTGGCCTCATCAATCATACTGCTGGCAATGCCTGTCCTTAAAAGCGCTCTATGAAAAGCATTCAGAAAAAAAATGTCCGTGGATTTTCGACAGCCGAGGTGCTCCTCTCTATTTTTGTGGTGTCTATCGGGTTGGTAACCATCATGTCGGTTATGTCGGCCAGCTTGCGTCGCTCTCTTCGCAATCGTGACGTGGTGATTGCTACTGACTTGGCTCAGGAGGGGGTGGAACTGGTGCGCAATGTTCGTGACAATCATTTTGCTTCTGGGGGCGATGGGTTTGATAGCCCAGCTGTTTTTAATAATTTTCGGAGGCACTGTCGTATAGACTGGAATGATCCAGATAATAGCCTTGATTGTCAGTTGGTTCAGGGGGTATTGTCTCGTTATTATCTCTCGTATGCCAATGGTCTCTATGCTCATTCGGGTGCTGGAGCGGCCCAAGAACGCTATGCGCGGTATATTTTTATCGACTATGATTCAGCTGGTGGGGAACGAGCGATGGTGCGTAGTTTTGTGTTGTGGGGGAATGCTGCCTTGCCACCAGTCAATGGGAGCTCGGCAGGATGTACCGTGGAGAGTTCCTGTGTTTTTTCGGAGACCTTTTTGACAGCTTGGAAATAATATGAAAAACAATACGTACTTTCAGTCTCGGATGAAGGGCTTTACACTTATGGAGGTGTTGGTTTCCATGTTCATTTTTTCCCTGATGATGGCGTCGGTCGCACAAATTTTTGTGACAGCTTTTTCGGGGTATCGGAGCACGCGGGCCGTGCAGCGAGATATCGACAATGCTCAGTATGCCCTCAATATCATGGCCAAGGAGCTCCGTACCAGTACGATAGTAAATCCCGCTGCGGGAGCCCTGGTTGCAAGAACAGATATTCAGTTTTACGATTATTCTCAGAGCAAGTGTTTTCGGTATCGGATTGCCGGTGGAAATCTGCAAGTGGCCTCGGCTGCAGATCCTGATATCGCTGCCTGCACAGCTCGGGTACTTGACCCTACCACGATAAGTACCGGAGTGGTGACCGGCACCTTTCGGGTGACGCCTTCCGATTCTTCCCCCGCTCACGTCGGCAAAGTAACAGTATCGCTTGATATTTCCGAAGGCTCAGCGCACCATGCCCGTATCCAGACCTCGGTATCGCTACGAGACTTTGGTAATATCGGGTTATAATAGTGCTTATGAAACAAAGAGACAACAATCTGCGCGGTTCTATCCTGGTGTTTACCATGCTGGTGCTCTCCATCCTCCTTTCGGTGGCTATCAGCTCGACCAGTATTGTCATCTTGGGCAAAAATAGCTCTCGGGCGACGGAAAAATCAGCGGTTTCTTTTCAGGTTGCCGATGGGGCTGTGGAGAATATCCTCAAAAGAATTTACAAGAATAATGATGACAGCTTGGAAGAATTGGCTGGTCGGCTGTATAAGGCTCCGGGAGGGAATGACCCAGCATGTGCCAATGGTGTGATCAGTGGCCAGCTGCCAACAGGAGCGGGAACCTATCGAGTGGCACTTTTTGATACAACGGGAGCACCAATGCGGTGTAATGGTGGGGGGTACAATAACTATGATGAATGGCGGAGCAAACTGGCTCGCATCGTTTCTTCAGGATCCTATGCCGGAGTGACGCGTGCGATTGATGTCGCGGTTGAACCAGCTCCGTGTGGTGGCACGACAACAGTGGCCGATGCTGATGGCAATGACTATGACACCATTGAAATCGGTAATCAGTGTTGGATGAAACAAAATATGAACGTCGGGACACGATTTGATCTGGCTATGCCTACTCCTCAGGTAAATAATCCCGATATCGAGAAGTACTGTTATAATGATGATTGGAGGTACTGTGACACTGATACTAATAGTGAAAACTTTCCCGATGGAGGTCTCTATACTTGGGATGAAGCGATGCAGTACACTAATACGGAGAAGGCTCAGGGAATCTGTCCGAATAATTGGCATATTCCAACATGGGGTGAGTTCTATGAACTTGTCAGACACTATAATTCCGGATTACCGGTCGCCCCGCCCGTTATGCCTGGTGTCAGCTTGGGAGATGGTACGGCGAGCGCATTATTGCCTCTCCTGAATAATACATCGCGTTTTAATTTCAATTATGCTGGGGCGGTTGACCAAACAGGGACTGTTTTTACCGGATTGAATGTTTATGGGAATATGCATCTCTCCCCGTTTGGTGCAAGTATTATTCATTCTGTGAGGAGTGGTTCTATTCGAGAAGACATTACTCCGGGTGTTAAGCTGCCTGGAGCAGCATCCGTTCGCTGTCTAAAGGATTAAATGAATATATTAATTGCGTGCCGAAGATAAAAGTATGAAAGTATCTCTTTTTGTTTTTTTGGCAGTAGTGGTCATAAGTTTCTTTCCAGAGTCAGTGCACGCCAAGGAGTCTTTTGTTGCTTCTCTTTCCACGCGGAATACAGTCGTCGAGCCAAGGGGGAGAGTCGCTATCGCCTGGCAAGTCAGTCGAGGGGCTCTTCCCTATGTTTGTACCGGTTTCGTGAGTCAAACGATTACAGAGGCCGTGGGAGAAGGAGACTGGTATGGAGCTACCTTGGTTGTTAATGCACCAGCTACCGTAGGAAGTACGGACTATTCTTTTTCCTGCACGGACGCTGATGGCACAGTGAGGAGCTCAACTGTTCAGGTGACCGTCAGTGCTACTCCGGTAGTCAGATTAACGGCAAACGTGAGTGCATTCCCATTGAATGGGGGAGATGTGATTCTTAATTGGAGTGTGCAAGCAGCTGATTCCTGTCAATCACTGGAGGGGACGGAACAAT
>CAZHDL010000018.1:16703-17595 GCA_964531045.1 uncultured Bdellovibrionales bacterium
GTAATCTTGCCGAGGGAGGATCGATGAGTTTTGCTGTCACAAAGAGCACTACGTTTGTGCTTGATTGCTCAAATAGTAACAATGTACATAGGGTCAGTTCTGTTTCTATTAAAGTGGAAGATACGGAAGAGGGGCTCGCTTTATGTGGGAATAACGATATTGATCCGGGCGAGAGTTGTGATGATGGTATTTTGTCTCTGGGGGCATGTCCACGACGGTGCAGTACCAGTTGTCAGGTAAATAACTGTGTCAGTGATCCTGGTGACGGTGGTGGCGGTGGAGAAAGTTATGATCATCAGCCGGTCATCGAGTATTTTACAGCAGAGCCAACCCTTCCTTTTGAAGGTGGAGATGTGAATTTCTCGTGGAGTACGTCCAACGCCACGCACTGTGATATGCGCTTTGGAACATCAGTATCGGGATTTGGCTCTGAACCTGACCCGAGAAGCTTTGATATAAATCCGACCAATGGTCCAGGAGTAGTCACAAAGTTTTTGACACGGGACCAACCGCGTGTGATGTTGTATTGTATAAATAGGAACAAGACGCCATCAAAAAGTGTCCATAAAACAGTTACGGTTGTGGTGGAAAGTGATCCAAGTAAAGCACCGACTATAGCTTTGGGTACGCTCCGAAGTAACGGGACAATGTTTTGGTGGGGGGGGAATACCAGTAATGTACAACCAGAAATAGCTGTGCCTTGGGATCAGTCCACAACGGAATTGTACTGGTCCATGAGGGGGGCCGAGAGGTGTCAGGCAACGAATTGGTGGACTCGCGGATTTTTGCGTAATCCGGATGGCTCTTTTGTCTTGGATGCCAATGGCAATAGGGTACGGGATCTTTCCATTGATCCCATGAGGAAGGTTGAACTACGTTTGCAATTGTTTGA
>CAZHDL010000018.1:17605-17830 GCA_964531045.1 uncultured Bdellovibrionales bacterium
TAGGGGAAAGTCATAAACTTGTTCCGACACTCAAAACGGAAACCTACGGACTAGAATGTTGGAATGGCAATCTTTCGAAAAAAGTTGAGCTGACCATTACTAAAAAGGAACAACCACCACAGTGTGATGTTGCATGCAGTAATAATCGTTGCCAATTTCCAAAATTTGACGATCGTGTCAACTTTTTCTGCCCACAGAACCAATACTGTTGTAAAGATATAAATC
>CAZHDL010000019.1:0-17776 GCA_964531045.1 uncultured Bdellovibrionales bacterium
CACCGTGGTCCCGATGACGACGGAGTCTATATCTCGCCTGATAGTAAAGTTGGCCTGGGTCACCGGCGCCTCTCTATCATCGACCTCTCCCCTCTCGGTCATCAGCCTATGCGTTATTTGGACCGGTACGAGATTGTATTCAACGGTGAAATCTACAATTTTGAGGAGAAACGAACCATGCTCGAGCAGGAGGGCTATACATTTGATTCGCACTCCGATACCGAGGTCATCCTGGCACTCTACGACAAATACCGAGAACATTGCCTCGATCATCTCCGTGGCATGTTTGCCTTTGCTATATACGACGAACAAGAGCAAATACTTTTCTGTGCCCGTGATCGTGTCGGGAAAAAGCCTTTCAAGTACTACCACGACGACAACGTCTTTCTATTCGCCTCAGAGCTCAAGGCCATCCTGACTCAGCCGGAATACCACAAAGAGCCTGATTACCTCGCTATTCATCATTATTTGACCCTCCAGTACGTTCCAGCGCCCCTCACAGGGTTCGTAGGTATCAAGAAACTCGAGCCTGCCCACTCTCTCACTATCGACCTCAAGACCAAGTCCGTCAAAAAGGAACGCTACTGGAAACTCGATTATTCAAAAAAGGTCCGCCTTTCTGAATCAGAGTGGAAGAAACGTATTCTCGAAAAACTCGACGAATCTGTCAGACTCCGCATGATTTCCGACGTCCCGATTGGTGCTTTTCTCTCTGGTGGTGTCGACTCCAGCGCCATCGTGGCTTTGATGGCCAAACATTCGAAATCCCCTATTAAAACCTTCTCTATTGGCTTCGAGGAAGAAAAATACAATGAGCTCAAGTACGCCAAAATCATCGCAGAAAAATTCAAAACCAATCACACTGAATTCATCGTCAAACCCGATGCTGTCGAGCTCCTCCCCATGCTTGTTCGTCAGTATGAAGAGCCCTTTGCTGACTCAAGTGCCCTCCCCACGTACTATGTCTCCAAGCTCACAAGAGATCATGTGACTGTGGCTCTCAATGGTGATGGTGGTGACGAGAACTTCGCTGGCTACACCCGCTATTCAGCCTTTCAGGTTTCTACAGTACTCGATCACTTCGACTGGCTCAACCACCTCGTAGGCATACCAGCCACCCGACTCTTGGCTCGATATGTCAAAAATACTTTTTTTGATCGTCTCTACCGGTTTTCACAGAGTCTCTCGGACGACTATCGACGTCGCTATCTCTCCTACACGGCCTATTTCACCAATGAGCAGAAAGACAATCTCTATACCGATACGTTCAAGAAAAAAATAGCGGGTCATGATACCTACGACATCATCGCCTCTCGCTTCCTGGAATCAGGATCAAACAATCGAACAGAGCAAGCGGTGTACGCTGATTTTGCTACCTATCTCCCCGAAGATCTGCTGACAAAAGTCGATATTGCTACGATGTCAGTAGCTCTCGAAGGACGCTCTCCATTTCTCGACCATGAACTCCTCGAACTTTCGGCTCAAATCCCTTTCTCTCTCAAGCTCAAAGGGTTGAATAACAAGAAGTACATCCTTAAGGAGGCTCTCCGTGGTATCCTCCCTGATGAAGTCATGTTCCGACCCAAGATGGGGTTTGGCGTCCCTATTGACGCTTGGTTTCGGGGCGAACTCAAAGACTATGCCGCGGGGAAACTCTTGGATGGCCAACTCGTGAAGCGGAACCTTTTCAAACGTGTTGCTATAGAGGATATTCTCCACTCTCACACCTCCACGGACATCAACTTTTCTCCTCATATCTGGGCACTCCTCACCCTCGAACTCTGGTTTGAAGAATTCTTCAAAGAATGATAAAATGGCTGAGATAAGCAACTGTTAATCTCCGATAAGCCGTAAGACAAAGCTATGCGTGAAGCACATCTCCCGTACCTCTCAGACCCAACGACCGCCGCCCCATTTCAAATTCTCAAATTCAAAGAAGCCGACGGACATGTCATATCGGGCTTGCTCATAAGCGGTACAAACTGGTACCCCATCGTGAACAGCATTCCTCGCATTCTTTTGGGAGAACTCAAGGTACAGACACTGCAATCTCGCTACGCATTTTTCGAAAAGTACAAAGGAGAGATGCCAGAACATGTTCGAAGTGAATGGCAGCAAGCTATCGACGCCATTTCTGATCTCGATGCCTTCCTCAAACATCAGAAGAAAACTGCCGAAAGCTTCGCTTACGAATGGAAATACATCTACAAGGAGAACACCTACGAAAAAAACAACTTTTTTCATTTTCTTGCACCATTTCTCAAAGAAGAAAGTCTCGCCGATCAAACAACACTTGATATCGGCTGCGGGTCTGGTCGATTCACCAAATGGGCTGCTCTCTCTGGAACCAAAGTATCTTTCGGTTCCGATCTCGGAGAAAGTGTCGAGGTCGCGTATCAAATGACCTATACTCTTCCCAATGTATGTATCGTTCAGGCAGATATCTATGCCATGCCATTTCAAAATATCTTTGATATCGCCTATTCCATCGGTGTTCTCCATCATCTCCCTGAGCCACAAAACGGTTTTACTGCGCTGCCCAAAGTCTTGAAGCGAGGAGGCCAGATGCTTATCTGGGTCTACAACCGTCGCAACAACGCCCGAGCACTCTACTTCTATGAGCCGCTACGTTCTGTCCTTCGTCACCTCTCCAAGCCCCTACTCTTCAAACTGTGTTACATTCCTGGCGGCATAGTTCATTTCATCAACCTTTTTGGGAAATTCCTTGGAACGTTAGGACTCGGGCAATATGCCAGTAAGCTTCCTTTTGCGTATTATGCCAATTTCCCCTTCAATATGAAGCTAAACGATGCATTTGACGTCCTCGCCACACCAAAAAGCAACTACTACACTGTGGAAGAAATTGGTCAATGGTTTCATGCGGCCAAACTCCATAGTATCGACGCATACGAACACCCAGAAGCTGGCATAACTTGCATAGGTATTTATGAGCATTAGACACAAGGTTGTACACCTCATTCCAACGCTGGAAAGGGGCGGTTCAGAAATGTCACAACTCCGTATGCTCCCTCTTCTTGGCAAAGATGTTGAGCACGTGTTTGTGACACTCAGACAGAGTGGCTCGCTTTCCCCACAATTTGAAGAGCGTGGTCTGCGCGTTTTTTCCCTCCATCAGGCCCACCTCCTTGATATTCGTTCCTATATCAAACTCATTGAACTTCTCAACAAACTGGCGCCGGACCTGATTGTCTCTCACCTCTTGGTGACAGATCTCGTCGGACGATTCATAGTCCAACCTTTTGTCCCTTGCCGAGTCGTTTCTTCGCTTGCCACCACATACAACTTCCCTCGTTACTGGTATGCTCGCCTCATTGAGCGATTCACACGATATTTCTGCCAAGGGTACATCGCCAACGCTCACATCGTTAAAAAGACCTACGTACAAAAATTTCACGTGCCTGAGCAAAAGATCACCGTTCTCACCACCGGCATGGATACTTCGCTGTTTCGATCGCTGACACCAGACGCTCAACTTCGCCAGGAAATAGGCGTCCAACCAACGGACATTGTGTTTATCTGCGTCGCCAACTTGCATATCAACAAAGGTCACAAATATCTCCTCGAAGCGTTTGAACAACTGTTCCAGAGAAATCAAAATATCAAGCTTCTTCTTGTTGGGGATGGAGATGAACGAAGCTCACTTGAGCAACAACGAGAACATTACCTCTCTCACGCATCCATTGTATTTCTCGGGAAAAGATCTGATGTCCCGAAACTCCTCAAGCTAGCACATGTTTTTGTCTTGCCCACATTTTTTGAAGGCATGTGTAACGCCATTATGGAAGCCATGGCCTCCGGACTTCCAGTCGTAACTACAAATATTCCGGAGAATCGTGAGCTGGTCACCCACAACCAGACCGGTCTCCTCTGTCCAGTAGGTGATACTGCCAGTCTGACACAAGCGCTCGACACACTGCTCCATGATTCTGAAGCAAGAGAGCGATTGGGGAGGTCGGCCGCACGGAGCATAGAGGAACGTTATGAACTTCATGCAACGGCAAACCGATGGAGGCAATATTTCTTGACTACAACACAATCATGATGATCAATTCAAAAGCGAATATCACTGTACTTATTTCCCTGTATAATAGTGCAAACACCCTTGACCGGACTTTTGAAAGTCTGCGTGATCAAACATGGCAAGAATTCTGTATTGTCGCCGTCAATGACGGTTCTACTGATGATACCGCTGCCAGACTCAATCAATGGCAGTCTTACTTCGGTCAGAATCGCTTTTTACTCATCAACAACGAGACAAATATCGGTCTTACTCGATCTCTCAATGCTGGCCTCAAACGCATTAATACTCAGTATACTGCTCGGCTCGATGCTGATGATTGGTGGCACGCTACCAAACTCGCTGAACAGAGACGTTTTTTGGAAGAGCATCCCTCATACGGACTCATCGGTTGCAATTACACCAACGTGACTCGTCACCGTGAACGACAGATTACCTGTCCAGAGGATGACGCAGCGATACGAAAAAGAATATTTATTCGTAAC
This sequence comes from uncultured Bdellovibrionales bacterium, assembly GCA_964531045.1. GTDB lineage: Bacteria > Patescibacteriota > Minisyncoccia > Moranbacterales > UBA1568 > UBA1568. The sequence continues at coordinate 4,525 of CAZHDL010000019.1, forward strand.
CCCTTTGCCCATAGTTGTGTCGTATTTAATACCGCGCTGGTACAACAACTTGGTGGCTATGATACGCAAGTCAGATTCGGTCAGGACTACGATCTCTGGCTTCGCCTGCTCCCGCACACTAAAATGTATAATTTACAGAATACCCTCTGTTACCGTAACGCCGAGGGAGGTATCTCACAAACGAAGCAAAACGCACAAATGAGACAGTGCATCAAGACTCAATTGAAATATCTCAAGACATACAATCGACCGCTCACTGATTACGTGGCGATACTCGAACCACTCATCGTCATACTGACACCGAATTGGATCAAACGTTGTAAGCGAGCATACTTATGAAGATATTTATTCCATTTGCACGTAGAGATATTGGTGGCACTTCTATTTTTGCCAGCAAATTTAAAGCGGGCATGGAAAAGCATGGTCATGAAGTATTCTTTGAATATCGTGAGGACTACGACGTTCTTTTCCTTATCGTGCAGGGGCCATTCCGCTACCTCTTAGATGCCAAGAAGCGTGGAAAAAAGATTGTTCAACGTCTAGATGGTACGTACTATTGGTCTGTTGCCTCTTGGAAGTTTCCTTTTTACAATCTCAAAGCCATGCTCACTCGCTGGTTTTTTGCCGATTTCAGCATTTATCAGAGCAAATATAGTCAGCGCTGTGTGGAAGCATTTCTCGGAAAAATGAATCCCGATCCCAGTACGACCATTTTTAATGGGGTCGATACACAACTCTTCAGCCACGAAGGTGAAACCCTCTCACTCCGTGAGTACCCGGATCAGATGGTATTTTTTACTGTTTCTGATTTTCGCAGAAAGGATCAGATCCTCCCGCTCTTACAAGCTATCGCTCAATACAAAAAACTGTACAATAATCGATTTCGCTTTGTTATCGCGGGACAATTTAGCCGTGAAGTGGCCCACATCCCTCAAGAGTACGCCCACTTTAGTAATGTGGTATTTCTTGGTAAAATTGCCAACAGCGATCTACCGAAGTATGAACGCGGGTGCGATGTTTTTCTCTTGAGCCATCTGAACCCTCCCTGTCCAAACAATGTTCTCGAGGCACTTGCCTGTGGACTACCTATCTGCGGGGTCGGTGATGGGGCAATGCCTGAAATAGTCGAGCATGGCCAAACTGGACTCCTCCTCTCCACACAGGGAGATGCCTTCTGGAAACGACGACAAATTGACCCCACTCTTTTTGCTCGACAACTGTACGAACTTACGTTGACATTGCCCGAATATAAGCGTCATTGTCGAGAGAATTCCCTCCTTCGCTTTTCACTCGAACGTATGATAGACGAATATCAATCCGCCCTTAATAAATCCCTGTCAGTATGATTTCTCTCTTCTCCAGCAACTATCTCGCCCGCAAGCCCGTTGAACAGGCTGTGGCTGACTTTGCTACTCATTTCACTTCAGCAATGACAGTGGTCGATATCGGCTGTGGTGACAAGCCATACGCGCACTATTTTTCCGCTAGATACGTTGGAGTTGATCCCTTCCCGGGTACCAAGGCCGACATCATCCGCGATGCTTGGGACACAGGACTCCCGAACAATAGTATCGAAGGTATTGTTCTAAATCAGTCGCTCGAACATATCTCTGATACATCGGCAACCATCAAGGAAATTGAGCGTATCTTAAAGCCTGGTGGCCTTGTATTGGTGACGGTCCCGCAAACCGTACGGAATCACGGTATTCCGCTCCGTCCGAGCGAAGCGCCGGTACAAAATTTTGACTCAAAGACGCTTTCTTTTTGGAATGTAGACTACTGGCGTTTTACTAAATTTGGACTTGCTCTTCTCTTTAAAAATTTTCACATAGAAAAGCTGGAAGAATCAAATAGTTATTTGACAACCCTCATTCAGCTCTGGAATTACTTTCTCGCATCATTTGGTTTAGGTCTCCTGTTTGCTCCTCTGTACCTGGTAAACAACATTATCGGGATATGTTTTGACTGGTTCTGCTTTACTCTCGGAAGAAGTGGTCTACCAGGGATGAAGAAACTCGACCAATTAATTTTTCGTGGATTGACCCTCAACTGCATCCTTATCGCCAAGAAACCTTAATCCTATGCGTTACTACGACCGAGAGCACGATCAGCTTGTCTACATCGAAGAGCGCGCTACGCCCGAATTTTGGGACCGCCAATGGGAGGATGAACAGCTCAAGAAAAGCATCCTCGCTGGAGCGAAAGAGCACTTTGTCTCGGGTATAACGAAGGAATACCTCAAACGAGGTGCTCGAATTCTTGAGGGTGGCTGTGGCAAAGGTCAATACGTCTACTCACTTGTCTCCAAAGGCTACCTCGCACAGGGCGTCGATTTTGCAGAAAAAACAGTGCGCCAAATCAACACCCTCCTGCCAGACCTCACCATCACGCTTGGTGATGTGCGAAAACTTGATTTTGACGAAGCTACCTTTGACGGCTACTGGTCACTCGGAGTTATTGAGCACTTTCCGGAGGGATATGAATCCATAGCAAAAGAGATGCACCGAGTCCTCAAGCCTGGTGGTTATCTTTTTCTGACCTTTCCCTACATGTCTCCCCTACGGAAACTCAAAGCATCGCTCGGTACCTATCCACTTTTCAATCAGACCACTTTTGATCGCGATCACTTCTACCAATTTGCTCTTTCTGCCGATCGCACTATCGCCACATTTCAAAGATTGGGATTCGAACTCGTAGAAAAGAGACCCTACGAAGGATTCAAGGGGCTCAAGGATGAAAGCGGTGTTCTCAAGCCAATTTTCCAGCGTCTTTACAACAACAAGAGTCTTCTTGGTCAAGGATTGTGTTATATTTTTTCCGTCCTCTTTGCACCGGTGGCTGGTCACGCTGTTTTACTCGTTCTCCGAAAGAAATCATGAAACACCGAATTGTCCTTTTCCAGCCATATCTCCGAAAGCACATCGTGAACTTTGGAAAGTTTCTGAAGGACTTTGAGTTCATCATTAAGAAACCAAGTAGCGGTAACTTCTATCAATCCATGCTCCCTCCCTATGAGCAAGAGATTGTGCGCGTCAAATCGAGTCGCATTAATGAGCTGAGGCGACTGTTCGGTATTCTCAATGTGCGCATTAAATTTGATCAGGACGCAGACATGTTTTTTACCTATGGATGCATGCTCCTTACTAACAAACCCTACTGCGTCTATATTGAGAACGGCGTCGCGCTGTACAACTACGACACTACAATCGCTGCAAACCCCCTAGCACGAATTTTTTTCTCCTTCCTCGTCCGACAAAAATCATGCCGACGGCTCATTTTCATGAGCGAAGCTGGACAAAAGAGTTTTTTTGCGACCGTCCCTTATGGCGCCCAGACTCGCGCCATAGCAGAAAAAAAATCAATCCAAATTTACCCTCTTATTGAGAGTAAGAATCTGAGTCCGAAACAATTTCAAGGGACATTGAAACTCCTCTTTGCAGGCATGTTTTACATGAAAGGCGGTATCGAGCTCGTCCATGCCTTTTCCCGTATTCGAGAGCGATACACCGGTGTTGAACTCACGATCATTACTCCGCTTCACACTGTCAAAAAGAGTGACCTCGAGATGATGCGCGCTATCCCGAGCCTCAACCTCGTCGAAGCCAACCTGAACGGTGACGCTATGAATGAAATGTACCTTCGCCATGATATCTTCATGCTTCCGACCTTCCGCGATGGCTTTGGACTAGTCTTGGTCGAGGCAATCTCGTTTGGGATGCCCATCATCTGCACTGATCAATATGCTACTACCGAAGTCGCACTCGACGGCTACAATGCTATGGTCTATCCCAATCACCCGCTCAAGGACTACGATCTCGATACCTATCGACTCCGAGGCAAGTATACTCATCCCAGAGATTTCTACAGTGATCTCATCGCCCTACAAAAAAATGGCAGTCTCCGTCCCGTCGAAGACTTTCTGTTTGCTTCCATCGAAAAATTCCTTCTAGATTCCACTTTGCTTCATACGTATTCTCAAAACGCACTCTCCCTCTACCAAGATAAGTTTCACCAAGATCTCATCAGCCAGAAAATTGTGAGTGTCTTTAACGAGGCTCTCCAGTCGTAATCCGATAAAGCCGATAGTCCGGGTCCTCCGCTATCACTTCAAACGGATACTCCGATGACTGTAAGGCTAGGAACAGCGTAAAGCGATACTTCTTTGAGAGAGTTATAATTTCTTCGGTAGTCAAGCGAGTATAGAGCACTCCCCAGCTAAGCGTCACTGGCTGAAAACGGCCCACTTCTTCTTGTGCCATATATGAGCGTTCAAGCTCGCTCCCGCTCACGTCATTCATACGCTCGTACCATTCTTTCAGGCCCGCTGGGGTAAACCCAAACATCTTATAACTCGCCACACTCGGCAGATAACGTGGAGAGCCGTACCAATTCGGTGGTGCCAAGAACGGCTCCTGTAGAGTTGAGAGCGCCCTCGTCGTTGGTGACAGAGTATATGATGTTTGCTGACGAAGGAGATAATTGACGCTCGTTTTCAGATTTCCAATCATCTTCTTGGTCTGATTCTGTAAGGGTGCGAAGAGGTAGACCATGGTAAGCGCCAAACATCCGAACACTATCAAAGTTCGATGTATACCAAACCGTCGCATCCATACAATAAGTACTAGGGCTGAAAAAAGATAGGCCACAAAGTGCATGAGGTAAATAACACGTAACGAATAGAACTGAAACCCAGGCAGCCAGGGATAGATAAAGGCAAAGGCGTAAAACGCAAAGAAATACAGGACTGCTCCCAGCCCAATCAAAGCCAAGAGATCGAGCATTTTTCGGGCAGTCTCGGCACTCCTTTGCCTGAGCAGATACCAAGAGACCGTGAGAGCGCCAATATGGAGACCAAAGAGGAGCCAGGCCTTCCAGGGCATGAGTGGCAGTGCCATGTAGGGTGCACGAAAATAGATCCATGTCCAGATGAATTTTGCGTCTGGAAAATCCGAAACTCCGGTATTCCGTAAAGAAACAGACAGAGCAAACCAACCACCAGCAAGCAGGTAGATGAGAAACGCCGTACTCCCCTGGCGAAACAGCAGACTGAGATGTGTCCTCCATGGAGTGATGCTGTCCCGATTCAGAAGTGCCAAGAGCAGCCAAGCCCCAAAATAGAGCGTGAAAATAATGAGAGAGTTGGACACATGCACCAAGGTAGCGAGGCCAAGGAGTACCCAAGGCATATATCGCGCTTGCATCAATAGAAAATACAGAGCGAGAAAAGAAAGCGCGATGCCGATCGAACGTGGTGCCAATCCACCATCAACCTGGATAAACGGACCATAGAGCCAGATAGGTGGGGCCACCACGATCACAATAGCATGAAAAAACGCTACAATCGGCACCACGAGCACACTCTCAGAAAAAAGTCGGGCAATCTTGATTAGGGCAACATACAAAACTCCTAGTGATAGGAGATAGAGCGCCATACGCCAAAACTCCTCAGATATCGAAAGTACCTGATATACATTGACGAGCTTAGCATAAAACGTATAGACGCCACTTTCAACTGCCATGTTGGTATACCAATCCGCAGGCATATAGCTCGCATCAGCAAGCCGATACACAGCAGGGTCATGAATCCGACGATCCGGCCCCATGCCCAGTGGGTGAATACCGACTTCAAAAAGAAGAAGTCCCGCCAACAGAAGTAGAATCTTCCAAAGTAGTTTTTGAAGGAAATATACCATAGACATTAGTGATACAACATGCGCACCTCTCACCCCAGTATATACCGTTTTTTCCCTAAAATAAAGCCTTATTATCAAATTATTATTGACACTACCTGATAGGACTGATAGATTATAACTCCGTCCAAGCATGTGGCTTGGACAACGCAGTACCTTTTCAGGAGTTTGTTCATGACAAAGATTGCCGTTTCTGGTATTACCGGGTATCCGACCCGCGATCATCGTTTCGAAGCTTGCCTCCGATTCCTCCATGGAGCAAGAACGCTCGGCATTCCGGTCTATCTGGCTGATACTTCACCAGAAGAGATTCAGGTCGAGCTCGGTAGCTTGGCGATGCTCGTACCGTGCCCAGATACCTCGTACACCAGCAAGAAGATCGGGGCTCTCCAAGCAGCGGTGGAGAGCGGCGCTACAGCCATCATCATCACCGAGCTGGAGAAGGACGGGCTCCTACCCTATCTCGAGCAGTTGTATCAGCCCATCCTCGACGGCCAGGCCGAGCTAGTCATCCCCGAACGGACGGAGGTGAGCTGGGATTCGTACCCACGGGAATTCCAGATTGAGCGTTTTGCCCTGGAACAGATTCGTCAGTTCACCGGGCGCTACTTCGACACCATGCTGGGAGCCTTCGTCATCCACTACAACCTGGCGCCACGTTTCCTCAATTGCCGGGAAGAGATGTGGACCTGGCTCCATATTCCCCGCTTGGAGTTTATCCGGGACAACCCGGATCGGGTACTGAACATCCCCATCGACTTCCTCTACCCAGCTGATCAAAAGGCTGCCGAGGAAGGCGATGTCACCTTCCATCTGAAGCGACTCGAACAGCTTGGCTTCTCCCTCATTCGACCACTCCAGGTGGTCTACGGCAGCACCAAGGCCAAATAGACACACGTCCTGTATGAGCGCCGTAACAACTGCGACTATTAGCGACCAGTAACGGGCAGGGCGATGAAATCGCCCTGCCCTCTTTTTTTAACTAAAGATGGGCTCGACAAAGCTCTCTTTTCATGGTATGTTGCCTTCTTAGATCTTTTCCAATATCTCTAAACCTATCAACTCAAGGAGGTATCGAGGTGACAACCAAACCGACCGTTACAGTCATAGTCGGCCTTCCCACGACAGGAAAATCAACTCTCGGCCGAGCACTAGCAGAGGCATCACATCTGCTCTTGATTGATATTGATGATGGGCCTGCCCAATGTACGGTGCTCCATCCTCAACCAGTTGAGAGCGATGAAGACTTTGATCGTGTACGGCAGATCATGCGTGTGCGCTATCACGTCCTCATGTCGGCCATTGAAGCCAACCTTCGTGAAGGCATCTCACACATCGCCATCGCTACTTTCTCCCGACGCGAGAACCAGAATCGGCTTCGAGGTACTGTCGCACGCGCTGGAGGCACCCTCCGGATTGTCTGGTGCCAGTACGACGATACAGACGAAGAGGTCGAACGTCGTATCAACGAACGAGTCCAAAGCGGCGCCACCGGTGGTGTCCGTTCGGTGAAACATTACCGCAACAGCCGTGATCACTACGAGGGCATCGAGCTCCCTCACCTCGTTGTGCGAATGGATCACGGCGTTGACCTCAGAACTGTCGTCAAGCAAGTCCGAAACTACATCGACCAATAGAGAATCAAGCTAATGGCAGAGCATCGATTGATGCCTCTGCCTTTTTTTTATTCCCGGCATAACTCCACAAAGAGTGAGCAGAGAAGTTGATAAGGGTCGTCATGACAGAAACAGCCAAGATGACTACCAGGTCATGAAAATGAAGCAGCGTCACGCCCACATGCATAAGCCCGAGACTGAGGAGCGAGGTAAAGAGAATCACGGTGACGAACTTGACTGCTTGTTTACGTGCATCCCCCTCTACAGCTCGAAAGGTCCACTGACGATTAACGGTAAAGCTCCAAACAATAGCGACCCCCAGCGAGAGTATCCGTGCCAAAAGATAATAGACATGCCCGTAGCGGGTCAGAAAGTAATAGAGAGTCATATCAACTCCCAGAGCGATCCCGCCGGTGATGACAAATTTTACCAGCTTCCGAAAAGGAAACCACTGCAAGAGCATATGGAACATTTTTGAACCCTTAGAAATTTTTCTTTGACACGAAGCGGAATTTGAAAAATGTGGAAAGAGCGATAAAAAAATCAGAGTATCGAATTTTTTTGCCTTGTTCAACTGTGCGGGGCGTATAGGACACCGGCACTTCGACAATCGAAACTCCCGAACGAATGAGCTTTGCGGTCAACTCATGGTCCGTTTCAAAGCCAGTCGTTTGAATAGTAAAGCTCTGGAGGAGTTTGGTAGGATAAATCTTGTAACCGGTCAGAGTATCGGTAATCCACTGGCCAAAAAGTAACCAGGTCCACACCGATAAGCAAATATTAGCCCCCCAGTTGAGGAGTGCCTGATCTTTTTGTTTTCCAGGAAACAGCGATTCTTTTTTCCGCATTTCATACAAAATCCGACTACCATACACCGACGTCGGCTTGGTCGTAGTCAAAAGCGGCTGTAGCAGTACGAGATAATCATGGGGATCATACTCGAGATCAGCATCCTGGATGAGGATATAATCCCCTGTCGCATGAGCGATACCATGGCGCACGCCATCACCCTTACCCTTGTTGACCTCGATCCGAAGCAAACGAACCTCGGGAAAACGGGCTACGATTTCTGAGGTTTTATCGTGTGACCCATTATCCACCACAATAATCTCACGTTCAAAACCAATTGACCGAATATCAACTTCCAGAATCACTTCAAGCAGTTTCCCAATAAACGCCTCTTCGTTATAAGCTGGAATGACGATTGATACTTTCGGCATATATCAACAATTACGGTTTCGGCTTCCACAAGGAATAACGCAACAACGTCCACAGATATCGGAGACCGTCCCACACAGTTGTCTTCTTTCCTTCTGCTACGGTTCTGGCTTTGTAACTCACGGGTACTTCCAGTATAACATGACCGCGACGGATGATCTTTGCGATAAGCTCCATATCAAACTCTGCTCCGGTATTCTCGAAACGCATACCTCGAAATACACGCATGTTAAATCCTCGTAGCGTCGTAAAAGGATCACTGATGAAACGATGGTACATCACCAGCATCAGAATAGAGAGAGTGATCCCACCATACTTACTCACGAAGAAGAGTGCGCCGTGTCTGCCGTACACCCGCTTCAGTGTTCGGTTCAGGTCGTGAGTGTGAAACGCACGGCTCCCCAGCACAACAGGGAACTCTTGATTGACGAGCGGCGCCACCACCCGCAGAATATCCTCCTCATTGTACTCTCCATCTGACGGAAAAAAAACGACGATGTCGCCCTTAGCCTTGATAATACCAGTACCCAGTGCCTTCCCTCGACCACCAGTAACGTTGTAGACGCGAAGATCTGACTCTTGTGCCAATATATCAAGCGTACCATCCGTTGAGCCACCATCCACGACGATAATTTCCTTATCAAGCTTCAGAGCTGAAAGGTCGAGCGCCTTCAAGTTTTTTAATACTTGCCCAATTGTCCGAACTTCATCCAAAACCGGTACCACGATAGAAACTCGGTGAGCTACATGACGTACCCGTTTCTCCATCTCGCCCTCAACAAGAATGAGGAGTTCAGAAATCGTTTTGGCGCCGAGATGCTTGCCCTTATCACCCTCCCAGTCAATCCAGCGCACCTTATCAAGTGGATACTCAAATTCGGCCGCATTGAAAGGCACGTACGGGGTTTCCCCGGACGACGTAGCCTCTGGCTTCTGAAAAAAGAACCGAGAAATAAATTTCTGACAGACAGCCGGGTACTGACCCTTACGACTCATATTCCAGAGAAAGGCACGGGTGAGTGTGGTGGCATCTTCACCCAAGATATCATAGTCACGTGCGATGTTGGCAATGAATATCTTCTCGGCCTTGGCATTCCGCTCAATAGCCTCCGCCACTCCAAGTGTCAGGTACGACGGGAGAAGTGACGAATACTGAGTGCCCGGACCGTAAATGATGATGTCCGCCTCAAGAAGAGCCTGACGTGCCGCTTCACTTAAGCTCGGGAGTGCCTCGACACTTCTCAGGTAGGCAATCTTTTCGGATTTCGTCATGGCATCAGAAAGCTCTCCTGGTTCCAGGTAGCGCGGCATAAGAAAGATCTCTTCAATGCGAGAGGTATCCTGCGGACCAACCACGCTTGCCTCGTCGTGAAGGTAGATACCATTTTCTTTGAGGGCTACCAACACGCGGTTTTCTCCATTGGTCAAATTGAGTACTCGGTCACCAATTTCAGCAAAACGAGAGAAGTCCGCCACGGCTCGGTTGAAGTCCTCGCCATTTACCAGGTAACACCCTGCAAACAAGAGATTACCGAGCGAGACATCACCAAAAGGGAACCAGCTATGATTTTCTGGATGAGCCTGGTAGTACGTGAGAAATGCCTCGAGGTACCCAGCTGCCGTCTTGATCTGGTTGAGAGACAGGTTCTCCCGGGCTTGCAGGATTTCGTTGGTTGCGTACTCAGTGTTTTTCAAGTCACTAAAAGCACGAAGTAATGCCAAGGCTGCAGTCGCTTCGTACGGGTCAGGAAAGCGATACTCGATAAGAAACAAAAGCGCCTGCGAGGCTCGATCTTTCCTGTGGTGGAGAAAGCGGGAAATATTCTTCCGCACATCCGACGGACCAAGCATTCCTGGGATAAATCGCCGGAGCAATCCCGTTGAGAGACCATCATCATACGTATTGACGAGCAGCGTCAACTCGATATCAGGATAGCGCAGCAGCGCATCCGTGATAGCACCCGTCCCGCGGCCACCCGAAAACATGGTGACCTTCACCCTTTCTCGTCTCTCTGTCATAGGGGGTTGTGATGAATGAAAATACTTTTCCAAAATCAGTGCATCATTGACGTCATTAACACCAATTGTTTCCTCTACCGTATCAAGCTGATACGCATTCACACTGTTCCCGCCGGCCTCAAAACGCGGTAGCATTGGTAAGAAATTCCACTCTTTCGTTCCCCGACTGAGGGTGATGCCTTTGGATACTTCATTATCATACACTTCCCGTAGACGACGGGTCTCGAAAGCAAAAACCCCACAATCACTTCTCCCTTGTGGCGGCATCACCGCCCCCTCCCGACGCTCCAACACATGAGTAAAATTACCCTCCTCGTCACTCTCATAGTGCACATAGGGCTGTTCACGTTCTACCATCGGAAAAGCCAGCTTCGCTCCAGGGGTAAACTGCAGCATTTTCTGAACCGCAGTAATCGTCTGCTCACTAATAGCTACTTGATCGCCCCAAATAACCAAGACGTACGGCGTAGTCACCTTATGAAGAGCCTGATAAATAGAATCAGCCATGCCACGCGACTGGAGCGTTACCGTCTGAAAACGGCCTTTGATTCTTTTTTCAAGTTCCGGGATAACATCCGGCGCTCCAGCTGGAGAGAGCGCCAAGACGAATTGGCTGAAATGCGGAAGCAGTAAATCAATCATCCGATCCAAAATCGTCCGGCCAGCAATCGGATACAAAATCTTTGGCTTCGTATAACCGAGACGTGTCCCCTTGCCAGCGGCCGGAATAATCACCGTCCAAAGAGTCGGATCAATCTGATCTGGAAAAAGCTGGTCGATCTCCTTTTGCGCGTAAGTCTTCATATCGGTATGTATTATAAAATCTTTTGAATTTCAGAAAGCATCGTTACTATTGCTGTCGGCTGTAATGATTTTATTTTTTCTGCTTCCTCAGCTACCTGAGACAGGGCGATGACCGGGATGTCAGCATCCTGTGCTGCTCTGATACCATTGCCAGAATCTTCAACTACCACGCAGTACTCTCCCCGAAGCCCGAGCTTGTCTAGTGCCAACTGGTAAATATCTGGAGCCGGCTTTGAGTGCTCCACCGAGGAACCATCAAGCACCACCTCAAAAGCATCGGCATAGCCACTCTTTTTTAAAAAAAGCGCCACCGTTTTTGGTGAGGCAGATGAAGCCAAGGCCAGGCGATATTTTTTCCTAAGGTAGGCGATAAGCGTAGCACTTTCTGGTGTCACCTCACTCTCTGCCTCGAGAAACTGCAAGGCCAACTGCCTTTTCTTCGCTGTCAGTGCCTCGATATCATAATTTTCTTCCTGCTTGTCATGATCAAGAATCACCCTGGCAAGAGCATCATCTGTCCGCATCCCAGCAATAGCCGCATATGAGAAGTCCGTGATCCCGATACTCTGGAACGTTTCTCGCCAGGCCCGCTCATGACAACCATTCGAAAGAAACAACACACCATCCATGTCGAAAATCACTGCTTGTACTTTCTTCCTATCGAGTATCATAGCGCTTGGCAATTACCTGAGTCTGTCCAATCCAATACTTAATCGGCAGTGTCGCCAAACCGAGTTTCTCAATCAAAAGACCAAGAAAACGAAATCCTGAAAAATACTGCGAGGCTCTCTTAATCACGTACCCGAGCTCCAGTGTCTGCCAGTGCCTTTTCATACCGATCGCCCGAAAACCACTTTTCAAAAGCTGGCGCCTGATAGTTTCCGGCGTATAGTACACAAGATGGACACTCAGAAGAAACGGCCACTTCCGACCAAGCAGCTTCGCTGGCAGGCTACCGAAGTCCGGATAGTTGACAACAAAAAGACCATTCGGCTTGAGAAGCTGTTGAATTGTTCTCAGTTCTTCCTTGGGATCCGGCACATGTTCAATAACATCCCAGAGCGTGATCAGGTCGAAACTGTGGGCCGGAAAAGAAAAATCAGCAAGCACACCGCTCCGAACATCGAGGTTATGAGTGGTCCGGGCGTAGTCCCCGAGGAAGCGGCTCGGCTCGATACCGATAGCGGAAAGCTGACACTCTCTGGCAGCCCGCAAAAACGCCCCACCGGCACACCCGATATCAAGAGTCTTGGTCTCCGGTGAAAAGAGAAGGCCGTACTCATCTCGAAGCTTCTTCAGCGCTTCCGTAAATGTTCTGATCCGAAATGCGTCTTGCTCGATAAAAGTTCTGTCTTCGCCATCGGCATACGAACTCACAATGAGATCGGAGCGCAGGCGCGGATTGAGGTATACCAGTCCACACTCCTGACACTTCACTACCTGCTCAAAAAGCGCCTGATCACTCGATGAGCGATAGACTTCTGTTAGAAATTCGTGCGAAAGCGTTTCGGGAAACTTCCCTGGGTAAACGACATCGTAGGTCGAAGCGGCGCACAGCGGACACGGAATAGCATCGAAATCAGTCATACGGTCAGAAACATCAAAAATCCTGAATTTCTTCCATTATACCCCCCTTTGACAAACCAGACAACTCGTATCACCCCTTAGATAAGCCTCTTCTCTCTGTACACCTGGTACAAATACGTAACTAGTAAAGAGGTGCTAAGAAGGACATTTAACGTATAAAGATACGCCGTGGCACTCGTACCTACTGACGCCTCCCGAGTCCAATACAGAGCGAATACTGCCAATAGATTCGCAGAAAGAAAAATTGACGCTACAAGAAGGTTTTGTCTTTTTGCCGTAAAGAAATTTATCAAGAAAGTTTTGAGTGGGAAAAGAAAC
>CAZHDL010000020.1:0-7419 GCA_964531045.1 uncultured Bdellovibrionales bacterium
CTCGTTGGAGTACACCTTTTCCAGATTATGAACAGAGATCAAACTCATTTCTTTAGTGTGGCACCAATCGTTACCTCGTCACCTTCTTGCAAACCGGATTTCACCTCTACAGTACCTTCATCCCCTTCAAGCCCCGTCGTCACTTCTACCCGTTCAAAAGTCTCAGCACCACGCTTTACCTCAGCATACGATTTTCCATTTTCCTTGGAGAGGGCTCGATACGGCACCCAGAGGACACCCTCACGTTTGGCTGATTCAATATCGATATTTCCTGTCATACCCTCCCGTAAACGGACATCTTCCCGTCCCAGACGAAACTTCACCCGATACGAAACGACGTCCTGCACCACGGTTGCTGCAGGCTCGATGCTGACGACTTCACCCTCAAAAATATCGTCATTCGAAAGGGCATCAAAAGTGATGCGAGCTTTCATGCCGACCACCACCTTGGCGATATCGGATTCCGGGACGCGCGACTCAAGGAGATAGGCTCCCGGCGTGATAACCCGGGCAATAACTTTTCCGAGCGTCACGACCTCACCGACTCGCACATCAAGCTTCGAGAGTCGTCCAGCCATCGGTGCCACCAGTACGTTTTCTCGCATCTGTGCCTCGAGTGTCCTCACGCTTTCACGCGCCTGCTCAGAGAGGAGTTTCTTGCTCGCCAGCTCTTCTGGAGCATAGTTGGTGCGTCCTCGTCGTAAGAGCTTTTCACTTTGCTCCGCTACCCTCGCAGCCATTCTCGCTTCCTTCAACTGGGAAAAAAGCACTTCTCGATCGAGAGAGGCAATCGGCGCTCCAAGCACCACATCATCTCCAATTTTCACTTTGACATCATCAATCGTTCCCGCTCCCGTAAATGACAAATCGGTGTACACCTCAGGCACTAATTCGCCCGTCACACTGATCGTTTCCAGGATATCTCCGCGCTTCACGACTTCTGTCTGCACTACCTCGACCGTTTTTTTCTGGCTGAAGTAATAGTACCCACCGCCAACAATGACAACGAGTATGAGAGCGCTGATGATTCGTTTTTTGGTAAACATACTTTTTTTAGAGAAGTGATTTCTGTTTGGTAGCACCATCCATCGCTTTATTGGCTTCAGCATCGGCTCGTGTATTGAATTCACGTCTGACATGCACAAACTCGACAGAGGCAAAGTCGAGCATCAAATTCCACACTTGAAAAAAGAGCGGCTGCAGTTTTTCATTTTCTATCTTGTAGATGTGGTTCAGTTGTCGACAGGCCAATTCCGAATCCATCCGGCACTCTACGCTGCTCTTTTTGGCTTTTTCTTTGCCGATGAGTGACTTGATTTTTTTCAGTCCTGCGACAATGGCAGCATACTCGGCTTCGTTGTTCGTCTTCACACCGAGAAATTCTCCAAACGAGACATCAAGCGTCTCAATATAGACACCCAAAGCGGCCGGTCCCGGGTTCCCCCGCGACCCTCCATCACTGTACATCACTATTTTTTCCATCCCGGTAGTAGAACTTCGAACACGAAGTAAAAATAATAATATACCTCAGCAGTGTCTGAAAAATACATTCGAAGCTTCACTACCTGGTATACCCCTAGTATACCAGGTTCAAAGAGAGAACAAAAGAAAAAGCCCGGAAGCGATGCTTCTCGGGATGGTTCAGCGGGTTCGGTTTACTTCACTTCAGGTGGGCAGTGATTCTGGAAACATTCTTGACCAATTCCCATGTAGCACCCTCAAGTGCGAATTGCCGCTTGCAGCTTCATGTTCCCGACGTATTGCCGTGGCAAATGCCGTTTCAGCCTGTTCCATGGCTTCCCGAGCATCGCGCAAATCGGCAGCCCGATCTACCGCTGTTGCAGCACATAGAGCGAGCACTTCTGGGATGAGCGCCAATACTCCAGGAGCATACTGCTCGAGGTCGGTACGAGCAATCCGAAGGGAAAGCACCGCCTTCACCAATCGTTCCTTCGCACCAATCAATGCATGGGCCTGCATGTGAAGGCGTTCAAGCTCGACTAACACATCGGCCGTCCCGATGTGAAGTGTGAAGTATTGTTCTGTTCTTTCGTGAAACAGGCCATACAGAGCGGAAGCAAGATAGCTGTCTTGTAGTACCAGGGCTTCTCCCGAAACGATTGGGATGAGCCGGCGAAGAAACGGGTTACTGTTGTCACGTTCTTCAAACTGACCTAACCAGCAGGACCGCAACACTTCCCCCACAAATCCGGTCACGAGCACCCATTGCCCTGACCACGAAAACCCCTCCACATGGTAGTTGCATTGACCACCACTCACGAGTGGGATAGGGGAAGAATCCTCCCCTTGCATGCCAAGCGCCACTGTATCGCCTTTTAGCGAAAAATCGTCGGCCGTGAAATGAAGCTTCATGTTCGCTACTCCTCAGATTGGGGCGAAAGCCCGGGAAGAACTGTGGATACACCCTAGCGAAAAACTCCCCGAGTGTCAAAAACTCAAGAGTGTCAGTTTTTCCGTTTAATATCAACCAGCTTGAGCTGGAGTGAGGTCGAGCCGTTCCAGGTATTTTCATCAAGAGTAAAGGCGACATCCAAGACGTCGTTTTCCTTGAGATCTGGAAAACTGGTTCCGAGCGAAAAACCAATCGCATCAAAACACTTCACGCCGCCCTGCGGTACAAGCGACAATTTCCAGTGTTTACTGCCATTACCAACCAACCGCGCTTCACGTACCACCATGTTTGTGAGAGCAAATACCGGCTCCGGATTCCCCTCACCAAACGGAGCAAAGGCGGACAAGTCTCGATACAATTTCGGGGTCAGGTGTTCAGACTTGACCACGACATCAATCCATTGTTCCGGCTCAGTCACCACGTCAGCCAATTTTTTCTCGACCAGCGCGTTAAATTTTTCATAAAACTCATCCATCCGGTCATTACGAATGGTCATGCCGGCCGCCTGCGCATGGCCGCCATATTTCTCGAGCATTTCTCCGCATGCTTCGATGGCCTCGATAATATTGAGCTCGGGAATACTGCGAAATGAGCCGACACTCGTCGTTTCACCCCGTGTCATGATGCACGTCGGCTTGTTGAATTCACGGGCAATGCGGCCAGCAATCAACCCGACTACTCCATAGGGAAAATGCTCATCGGCCGCAAAAATAAACTTTTTATCGGAATACTTCTCGATCGCAATCTTACGCACTCGCTCCGTCACTTCGGTACTCACCTTCTGACGTCTGACATTACAATCATCGAGTTCGAGAGCCAGCACGCGCGCCGCCGCTTGGTCGCGTTCCATGAGCAAACGATGAGCGAGCATTGCATGCGCCATCCGAGACGCTGCATTGATACGGGGTGCAATCTGAAATCCGATGGTATGAGCATCGGGTACATGGTTTTCATCAATAGGAATCCTACCGACCGCAAACATCTCCTGAAATCCGACACGCCTGGTCTTTGAAAGCACAATCAGGCCATACTTCACGAGACAACGGTTTTCTCCGACGAGCGGCATGACATCCGCCACGGTCCCGGTCGCCACTACATCGAGTAACCACTTGAGCTGCTCTACTTCCTTGGGTAAATAGCGCTGATAGAGGGCCTGCGCCACCTTGAAGCTCGTTCCGGCACCACAGAGTTCACGAAAAGGATAGGTCTCAGTCGGCACCTTGGGGTTGATAATAGCGAAGGCTTCAGGCATCACCTCCGGGACATGATGGTGATCGACGACAATAGTGGCAATACCGCGCCGTTTGGCTTCGAGGATCGTATCGTGGTTCATAATGCCACAGTCAAGCGTCAAGATGAGCTTGATTCCCTTCTCCTCAAAAAAATCCACCGAAAGCAGGTTGAACCCATGACCCTCGTTGACCTTTTCGGGAATGTATACCTCCACCGGCACGCCGATCGCCTGCAGCGCCTCACGCATAATAACCGATGACGTCACACCGTCGGCATCAAAGTCGCCAAAGATACCCACGGTTTCCAAATTGGCGCGCGCCTCCCCGAGTCGTGCCACGATTTTTTCCATTTCCAAAAAGAGAAACGGGTCATGAATATCCCGATCAAAATTGGGTGACAAGAACAGCTCCCGCTCTTCCTTGGCAGTATAGCCACGATTGTTGAGCAGCGCTTCTGTCACCGGATGAAGTGTTTCTTGTCCCGTACTGTCCGGCAAACTCGTAATTTTATATTTCCAAAGAGGCATATTCAAAGAGATAAAAACGTAATGATACCACGGGGGTTTTTGAGTAAGAATTTTCCAAAGTAACTCTGGAGCTCGCACGGGCACGATTTTTTCCGAAGGAAAAAGAGTGCGAGCGGAAGCGTAGTGCAGCTTGCCACGCCGGGGCAAGCAAGCGATACTTTGGAAGGTTGCTTACTCAGAAAAGCCCTTCCATTTTTTGAACAATGTTCTCAAAAACTTCCAAAAACTGCGCACAAAAAGAAGCTTTTACAGTCTAACACAAAAGAAAAAACCGCGCTGATAAGCAAATCAGTGCGGTTTTTTTGGCTACTTGAGGTCACGAAGAGCCTCAATGTGCTTTTTGTCATCCGAAGAAAGTTTTTTAGGCACAGAGAGAGAAACGGCGACCAAGTGATCACCGCGACCATACCGCTCGAGGTGTGGCACACCTTTCCCCTTGATACGAAAGACCTCACCCGGTTGTGTGCCAGACGGAATTTTCATAATGACTTCCCCATCAACAGTCCGCACGGACACCTTTGCCCCCAGAGCTGCCTCAGCAAAACTCATGGCATAGTGAGACACAATATCATCACCCTTCCGAACCAGCGTATCATGCGGTTTCACATGAACATTGACATAGAGGTCGCCCGGCTGTGTCCCGGCTTCCCCGGCAGCCCCATGCCCCGAAAGAGAAAGCGTCTGGCCATCACCGATACCGGCAGGAATATTGATAGAAACTGTTTCTTCTCGCTGTGAACGACCGGCACCATGACAAGTCTGACAGTGTTCGGCATACGTTTTCCCTCGTCCCTGGCAGCGATCACAGACCACAACTTGTGACATCGCTCCAAAAATACTCTGCATCGTACGTCGCACCTGTCCAGCACCCTGACACTGTCCACACGTCGTTTCTTTTGAGCCGGGCTTACCACCTGTCCCACGACAGGTTTCACATTCTGACATCTTGCGCAGCGTTATCTCACGCTTTGCTCCTCGCACCATCTCATCAAAGGTGATTTCAACATCCACCTGAATATCCGCTCCGGCACGTGCCCGACCACGACCACCCATTCTGCCACCAAAAAGATCCGAAAAAACATCCTCGAAACCCGAGCCACCAAAATCAAAACCCTGGCCGTTAAACCCGTTAAAATCAAAGCCTCCAAATCCCTGGCCATTTCCAGGGCCGCCACTCTGGCCTTGGCTATGAAAATCTTGCCCAGTCTGGTCATACCGTGCGCGTTTCTCCGTGTTTGAGAGTACCTGATAAGCCTCGTTGATTTCTTTGAACTTCTTCTCATCCCCTGTCCCCTTATCGGGATGGTATTTATGAGCCAGTTTCCGAAAGGCTTTCTTGATCTCATCCGGTGAAGCAGAGCGGGAAACGCCGAGCGTTGTATAGTAATCTGCCATAGGAAAAAGTAGCTTATCTGATTCGTTCTGTGTCCTAGAGTATATCTCAAAATCAAAAAACTGGCAATCCCAGGTAGAGAGTGCTAATTTCTCGTTAGTGGGCCAAAATCTCCTGCTCCCGTGGCACCTGTTCGAGCTTTACCCAGCCCGCGAAAATAGCAATCCGAAAAAAGAAAAAACTGAGACTAATCCAGAGTATGGCGACAACGCTTCCCACTGGAATCAGCGTCAGGAAAAATAATAGCGATAGAATGAGAGGAATACTGCCCGGGGTCAGATGCTGAACTGCTTGCTTCCCACTCAAAATCATAATGATCTTGTGCTGAATAGCTGATGAAAAAATATCAGTGATCTTCTCGTCACCAGAAACCGGTCTTCCGGCCAATTGACTTATCTGCCCGCGACCAGTTTGCAAATACAGTTCCTGGGATACACTATCCAAACTGACATTTTCACCCTCAGAGACATTTTGTTTTAAATATCCAACCAGTACGGGCAATGCTGCCCGATCAATTCCCTCCTCATTTTCCAAATTTCTCAGAGTAAACTCTCCGGAACCACTCTCTTCTTTCAGACTCAGTAATAATCCATCAACCGTCACGCCTTCGTCGGCCATCTTTTTCCAACCAGGATGCACATAGGCAATAGCCTGAATGAAAAAAGCAGCTGTCCCTTCTCCGATATTAAATCGTGGCACAAGCTCTTCCCAAGATTCATTCCGAATAGTTACAAAGTACATACTAGAAAGAGCGTAGGCAAGCCCAAGCACAAACAAAAACGATCCTGCACCAACATTACGAGAGAAATGAAAATGAATCCGATCTTCCATCTCATGATGAACAGCACGTATGGAAAGATATGAAAGCATTATAGCCACCATTACAAACCCAACATGATACCAGGTTTGGACATGGAGAAAACTTGCCAAAAAAATAAGAATAGGGGTAATTGCCTGTGAAAAATGGTCCCGCCACACAACGGTTCCCAAAAAAAACATTGACCCAAGCAAAGAAAACCAAATCAGTGCAATGACCGTATTTCGCACATCTGGATTAACGAGGACGTCATAATACGATTGCCACATACCAAGAGAAAGCAGACCTGCCGCCAATGCGACAAAAATACCGAAAACGTCCCGGGTGGTAAAGTTCTTCTTAGCTATGAGTAATGATTTTTCAGAGTCCATGGAGCGCACGGTTACGGACATGATCTTCAAAAGTGACCGCGTACACGGTTTCACCTGTATTCAAATCCACCAAAAAGTAGTAGTAGGGATTACTCTTGGGAAAAATTGCCGCTCGCAACGACATGATGCTCGGATTACTGATTGGTCCCGGAGGCAGCCCGACATTGCGATAGGTATTATACGGAGAGTTGCTGTCAATATCCTTGAACGTTGGCTGCAGCCGAGTCGTACCATGCACGTAATTGACTGTTGCATCACTCTGAAGTGCCTGACCGATGGCGATACGCTTCCAAAACACGTCACTAATCATATCTCGTTCCTCCTTGGTCCGACCTTCTTCTTCGATAATACTCGCCATCGTAATAAGTGAAAACAAACTCTTTCCCGACTGTTTCACGCCCTGACGAAGTGTCGCATCAAATTTCTTGCCAAAGGTATCAAGCATGAGCGTAATAATTTCCTCGGCCGTCGCTTCGGGAGCAAATTGATACGTGTCCGGAAATAAATACCCCTCGAGCGAAGCGGTCTTTGGAGCATCAGCCAAAAAATCATACTGTGTACGCCACTGTGGCAGGGGTCGCTCGGCCAAATCAGCAAACTTCTCTCCTGGAAGCTTGTTGGCCGTCAAACGCTCTGCCATTTTTGCTATGGTCCACCCCTCAGGAA
>CAZHDL010000020.1:7429-14413 GCA_964531045.1 uncultured Bdellovibrionales bacterium
CGAATATCCCGAGAAACCGTTTTGCCAGACGTAACAATCAGCGCTATCTCCGGGACGGTTAGAGCTCCAGACAAGACATAGTCTCCGGCAATAACCTGGTGTGTTTTTTGTTCGTGAAACAAATACCAGACAAAGGTAAAACGGGAAAAAACGATGCCCTGCTCCTCAAGCCTGGCACCAAGTGTATAAACATCTTCTCCCGGCTTGACCTCAAATGGCTGGTCGGTCTTACGTGACCCGGTCACATGCTCCGTCGCATAGGAACCAGCGATAAAGAACGTGGCTCCGAGAAAAGAAAGTATGGCGGCAATAAGTATAAAGACACGCACAAAACAAAAAGAATGTTACAAACCGATTACCTGAACGACCGCATCCCTTTTGCGTGACCCATCAAACTCAACAGCGAAAATAGTTTGCCGCTCGGTGAGCAGAAGCTTTCCCTTTTCTACCGGCACGGTCTCACTGTTGCCGAGCAGTATCGCCTTGCAGTGAGAGTGTCCGTTGCTTCGTCCGTCAGCCGTACCGGATTGTCGGCGCAACTCGAACAAGTCGTGGGAGTACTGAGCATCTACCGGAACAATCTTGTACAGCACCCGCATAAAGTCCTGCAGAAGCATCGGCTCATTGTGATTGATGGCAATACCCATTGTCGTATGGGGAACATAGATGAGCACCTGCCCCTCTCGAATACCGGAACGATCCACTACCTCTTGGACCTGATCGGTAATATCTATGAATTCGATCTGAGATTTACTCTCAAGATCAATCCTCTCTTTATGTATTTTCATACCCGGGAGCAGAAGTGCAATACTTTGCCCTCTGGCAAACTATGAGCATCCGCTTTATTTTTTATTTTTCTCTTGTACGACGAGCACTCCCGACTAGAGAGCAGCCAATTCTGCTTTCAGCGCCTCCTTGCCCTGTACGCCGATAAATTCTTTGACGATTTGTCCGCCTTTGAACACCTTGATCGTTGGAATAGACATGATACTGAACTGTTGAGCGATATCAGGATGCTCATCAACGTTGAGTTTCCCAATCTTGGCGGTTGTTACTTCACCGGCTAATTCTTCGATAACCGGCCCCATAATCTGACATGGGCCACACCATGGCGCCCAAAAATCAACCAGTACCGGTACATCACTTTTCAAAACTTCAGCATCAAAGTTCTCTTTGGTAAATTCAACAGCCATACCATTACAAATAAAAACATATTACTCTTCCAGTATACCGAAAGTTCTCGTGATTGGCAAAGCGATACTACTTCTTGAGTACCGCAAGAAAGGCCGATGATGGAATAGAAACGCGTCCCTGACCCATTTCTTTGGCTTTTTTCTTTCCCTTCTTCTGTTTCTCGAGTAATTTCTTTTTGCGTGAGAAGTCGCCGCCATACATATAGCCGGTCACATCCTTACGATAGGCCGCAATCGTTTCGCGAGCAATGACTTTACCACCAATAGCCGCTTGCAGGGCCACTGCAAAATTCTGCCGCGGCAATACCTCTTTCAGTTTCTCTACCACTCGTTTGCCCTCGCTGTGAGCGTCACGCTTGGGTACCATACGAGCAAAGGCATCCACCGGTTCATTGGCTACCAAGATATCAAGCTTGATAACATCACTTTCTCGATACCCAATCAATTCATAGTTCATCGAGGCATATCCGGAAGACGCGCTCTTCAGATCATCATGAAAATTGACAATCACATCCATAAGTGGTGCTTCAAAAGAAAGCAGTACCCGTTCTTCATCAATGTATTCCGTATTCTTATAGTCCGCCCGAATAGACTGACACAGTTGCAAAACACCTCCCAAGTATTCACTCGGTACTACGATAGAAAGTGCTACATAGGGCTCATACATGGCTTCGATACTGGCGGGATCCGGCAAATCAACCGGCGAGTACAGAGCAATATTTTTCTCCTCACCCCGAATTTTCATCTCGTAGACCACCGAGGGAGTCGTAATGGTCGGTACAAGATTAAACTCTCGTTCCAAACGAGCCTGAATGATTTCCAGATGAAGCAGACCGAGAAATCCACAACGAAAACCCCGTCCCAACGCCTGGTTGCTTTCCGGTTCAAAAGTAAACGCCGCATCGTTTAACTTCAGCTTATCGAGAGCATCACGCATGAGGGTGTAGTCATCGCCATCTACCGGATACATACTCGCATACACAGCCGGTCGAATCTCCTTATAGCCAGGCAGACGCTCCACCACCGTTTGGTCACGTTCCTTTTTCTTCCACGTCACCGTATCACCGACTCGACAATCAGCAACAGCCTTCAGTCCGGTCGCAATATACCCAATATCGCCCGCACGCAAAATATCGGTTGCCACCAGGTTCGGATGAAACAATCCTACTTCTACCGTCACTCCCTCCTTTTCTGTCCCTAGCATATGAAGGACATCATCACGCTTCACTGTTCCGTCAACAACTTTGACGTAGGCCACTACTCCTTTATAGGTATTGTAAATCGAATCAAAAATCAGGGCGCGAAGAGGCGCGTCTTCTTTGCCGCTTGGAGCTGGTGTCCGCTCGATAACGCGCTCCAACACTTTTTCCACTCCCAATCCGGTCTTTCCGGACGCCAGCAAAATATCTTCTTCCTTGCACCCAAGCACATGCACGATTTCTTTCTTGGTCTTTTCCACCTGGGCATTAGGCAAATCAATCTTGTTGATGACCGGCACAATCTCAAGTCCCTGTTCAATAGCCAGATACAGATTGGCGAGTGTCTGCGCCTGCACTCCCTTGGTGGCGTCAACGAGCAAAATAGCACCTTCCACGGCTGCCAAGGAACGCGACACTTCGTAATGAAAATCGACATGACCCGGCGTGTCAATCAGGTTCAATTCGTAGTCCACCCCCTGATACTGATGAAACATTTTGACCGGCTGAAGCTTGATGGTAATGCCACGCTCGCGCTCCAGATCCATCTGATCGAGGATCTGTTCTTTCATTTTGCGCTTTTCCACCGTATGCGTGATGTCGATCAGTCGATCGGCCAGCGTAGACTTGCCATGATCAATATGAGCAATGATGCAAAAGTTGCGGATATGCTGTTGTCGGAGGTTTGTTTCCATTTCCCCAGCCTAGCCGAAAAATGGCTTTAAAGCAAGATTTTCATGAACAACTCGTTGGTATCGGGGCGGCGCTTCCGACATGGCCAAAGAAAAAAGGCGCTCTTGAGATTCCAAGAACGCCCGCTCCTCCGTCTTACTCTCCATCAGACAAGAATGATTGGGTGACTCGCACCTGATCCGCTGAAACACCTGCCCTTTCAGCTACGGAAGCTCGGCAGCATCCGATGACCACCTTTCTTCCTAGGAAACTGAACGGGCCACTTCTCCTGTCGTTACCACAGTGTTCGCAGACATACTGGGCAGCAAGACGCACGGACATCTGTTCCGTAGAACGATCAGCACCTTCAAACATGACTTCTCCTCTCCGGTTTTCAAACAACAGCAACAAAAAAGCCGGTCAGCTTTTGGAGCGAGACCGGCTTCTCTCTACTGTTTCAAACGTTTGTTCATCCACGTGTCACAGCAAAAAGAAACCGACCTCGCTTCTCCCAAAAGAAGAAGCCGGCGGTAAACATGAAGAAACAATAGGTTGTCACGAGTATACGCTGCATATATGTATTCCCAAAATACCAATTCCCAAAAAACCTGTCAACTGAGCTGAGGCCTACCAATCCCCACGCTCCGGGTGATCTTCGGTTAACACGGCGGCTTCCGGCTGACGAAGTACGCGACAGAGGAAAAAGCGTTTGACACGGTCAAGTTCCTCTACCTTGAGCCAATAGGAGAAAAGAACATACGCTCCACCACCGATAGTAAATCCAATGAGAAGCTGGAGAAACACTTCCACAAAGGTATCAAGCTCGTTGGTTGTCAGTGCAAACACTGATTTGGAAATCTGCGCCACCATCCCGGCTAGAAGAGCCGCGAGGAAAATTTTTCCAACTGGCCACACAATGAACTGATCCTCCCAAAATGACAGCCGTTGTCGCAAGAAAAAATAGAGGAGCGTAAAGTTCAAAATCGTGCTGACAGAAAACGCGATGGCTAATCCCTGCACGGCATATGTCGGCAAAAGAAGCGGGATCAGGGCAATATGCACTGCCTCACTGACAAGTGCAATATACAAAGGTGTTTTCGTGTTTTGCAGAGCAAAGAAAGCGCGGGCAAAGAGCGGGATCAAACTCTGCGCAAACAAGCTGATAGCCAAAAACTTCAATACCTCGAACGTCGCAATGGTATCCTGCCAATCGAAATTACCCGATCCCAAAATAACACGGACGCACTGCGCCCGGAAAATAATAATAAAAATCGACAAGGGTACCACAAAAAACAGTATTTTTCTCCCCGTCTCCGCAAACATCTGAAAAAAATCCTTATCATTCTTTTTGGCGGCAAAAAGCGAGAGTGCCGGAAAGGCAGCTAACGAAAAGGCAATTCCAAATAAACCCAGTGGCACACTCTGAATATTATTGGCCAACGTGAAAGCAGCGAGACTGCCCGATACCAGAGTCGAGGCAAACACCGTCATGACAAGCAGACTGATCTGATTGACGGCCATGCCAAGCGAACGAGGCAGCATCAGCTTGAGCACCCGACGAACATTGGCATCTCGCCAAGCAGCCAAAAGTCCCCACTGGTACTGAAAACCGGCACGGCGGAGAGCCGGGTACTGAACAATCATATGAAAAAAAGATCCGAGCACCACCCCCCAGGCTAGTCCCTCTGGACCAAACGACGGCGCCAAAAATTCAGCCCCAAAAATAATACCGACGTTATAGAAAACCGGAGCAAACGAATAGGCAGCAAACTGCTTAAATGAAACCAGTACACCCCCAAAGACGGCACTGGCAGCCAAAAACAGTGGGGAGAGGAGCATAATCCTCGTCAGCTGTGTCACCAGCGCCTTTTTCTCCGGCTCAAAACCGGGAGCCAAAATATCTGTCAGGGTCGATGCAAACACTATGCCGAGTATCGCAAAGCAACCAAGTGAAAACAGCGTGGTATGGAGCACTCCCGACGTCAGACGCCACGCCTCCTCGCGTTTTTCTTTGGTCAACAACTCTGTAAAAATAGGAACAAAGGCGGCGCTGAGCGCTCCCAAAACCAAAAACCCATAGATAAGGTCGGGCAAACGAAACGCCGTATAGTAGGCATCGAGCACGTCACCAGCCCCGAACTGCGAGGCCAACACTCGGTCGCGCAAAAAACCCAGGAATCGACTGGCGATACCGGCAAAAGCGATGAGCAACGCAGCACTCCCAACGGTAGCGCTCTGCATGCTGCCAAACGAAAAAATCAACGTCCACAACTTCTTCATGATTGCCGAGAGTTCATTCATTTATGTTCCAGCACCACCCCGTGAAAAACATCCGTTTGCAGTGTTGTTTCGTGGCGCAGTTCCCGTTCATACGGTACCAGATTCGGCTCAGTCTGCCAAATAACCTGGGTATTGTCCGGCAGCATCAGACTGGTAGACAACGTACTGCCGATTGACCCTGACTGCTTCTGGTACAACACACCGTACGAATCCACACCCCCACTGCGAAGCGCCGGCATATCAACACGAAAAGGAAGTCGATACTGATATTCAACCGTCACCGACTCTTTTGGACTGACATAGACCCAGGCTCCAAAAACAGTCTTTCCCGCATCCTCAGAAATCCGCACGCCACTTTTTTCATCGATAACCATACTGGCTTCTTCTCGTACCACGTCAGCATCTCGCCCAAATCCCAGCCGCTCATAATCAAGCGGCTCCTGTCCGAATTCCCAGGTTGTCCCCCGGGTGGAAAGGAGCTCCGATCCCTGCGGTACATACACCCGCATATAATCAGCATTCACCTTGTTCCACCAATCATACGGCGTGTCTCCCCCATTGTGTTTTCTTGTGATACTGACCGTATCAATAATCGATCCGTCATCCTCAATGCTTACCTGGTGATGAATATGCTCATCGATAACCCCATCGGTTTTGTATCCGTTGATATTGCTATGTATAACCGATACGTAGTCCTTGGCTGTCTCCAAAACACGACCTGACCAACCAACCTCGTTGATAAGCGCCTCAGTCTCTGGATGACGCATGTAGATCAAAATATGCTTTTCATTGAGGCCATCGATCAGCGCTTCCGACAAGCGCTGCGATGTCTGACGATCCTGCAATGAAAATACTTTTTCAAACAACATTCGCGACAAATCAACCAAAATCTTCTTGGGCTCATTGAGTTCCTTGTCATACTTCACTTCCACCTGCTCCTGCACAACCGGAATAAAATTTTCAGCATCAATCGTCAGTCCATACTGTGGCAACGTCATCGGTCCCACCACACTGAGCAGCTTTTGCATGATAGTGGGCGTCAGCGCCACTACACCATCAACTGTAGGTCCACCTGTTTTTTCGTAGAAAAATATCGCTTTCTCCGCCGACATCGGAAAATCAGGAAACCAATTACTGTCATGCAGACTCCACCCAGCGCTAATCTTCTGAATAGGTTTCGGAGGCACAATATTTTCCTTCAGCTGACCGTCCGGATTAAAAATACCATCCACAAAGAAACGTCGAATTACCCCATTGTAAACATCCACGAGGGCATACGTGCCGATAAATCCTCCCGTAGCCCGCATCTCCTGATTATTCTGCAACAGAAAGAGATAGGTACGCGGCCCATTGCCTCCCAATAACTCTTTAAAAAGCGTTTCGTGCTTCTCAAATCCCGAGAGCACATCCAAGAGCACAGGCAAACTCGATCGCACCGCAAGAAATTTTTCTCGCTTGTCTTCCGGCACATCATCAATCGACACACCGGTCAATTCTTTGTCTGCCTGCTCAAGCGACAGGCGTGCCTGACGCAAGGGGTCTTTTGCCTGCTCCAGAAGCGAAATGAGAGACACTTTTTCTCCTGCCGCATAAGAGTCCTTGGATAAGGCTACTCTTTCTGCCAACACAGACAGCGGCTTACC
>CAZHDL010000020.1:14423-17359 GCA_964531045.1 uncultured Bdellovibrionales bacterium
TTACCTGCTTCGGAAAAATAGGCTCCGGCTTCAATGATATGCTTGCCTGATGCGGCGCGTGAAAGACCCGGGATAAAACGAGCAACATCTACCACCCATCCATCAAAAAAAGGCAGCGCTTCATCAGCCAAAGCAAACGATTGGGCAGCCTGGTCAAAATGTTGCACTGCCCCCTGATAGTCCTTGGCCTTCAGTTTGACAGTGGCCGCCATAAGATTTTCATACCCACGCTCGCCCTCTGCAACCACTCGTTTTTCAACCGTTTGTCCAACCGCAAACAGAACCCAGCCCAAAAGAACGAGCAGGATGCATCCTCCCCCTATAAAAAGTGCGCGCCCAAAAGGTCGTGGTCGCGAATGGTGTTGTCCAGAAAATGAAGCCCCCATGATTCAAATATTTTTTTTGTTGCTGTCTTGATATATGCGATAGGTCAGCGCAGCCATTTGTCGAAACTGAAACAATGCCCCCTGCTTATATCCTCGAAGCTGCAGCTCTTTTTTCGCATCAGCGTCCGATTCCATGTGTTGCACCGCTGCCACCAGTGATGATTCTTTTTCAGGTTCAAAGTACAAAGCGGCTTCTCCGAGTACCTCCGGCAAGGATCCTCGACAAGAGGCCACCACAACCGCTCCATGTGCCATCGCCTCAAGTGGCGGCAGCCCAAACCCCTCATACAAAGAAGGAAAAATGTACAAACGAGTCAATCGATACAGGGAAGACAGCTCCTGATCCGTCACAAAGCCGGTAAAAATAATATTGGTCACTCCTTTTTCCTTCGCCTGCTCCTTCAGCCGGGCATAAAAAAAATCTTCTTTCCCGACCAGCACCAGCTGATACTGTGGGAAGGCCTTGGCAACAGCAAACAGCACTGGGAGATTCTTATGTGGATAGGCATTTCCCACATAGAGGAAATATGGTTGTAGTATATCACGAACCGCCCCCTCTTCTCCCTTGTGCACCAACCCCATACGCTCAAACAACGCCCGCTCTCCTTGAGGAGAAGAAAAGCGACAAAAAGAATCAGCAGCTTCATACGTCACAGTTATTTTTCCTTGCGCCACCGGATATTCGGTCACGATATCTTTTTCCGTAAAATGAGAGACGGTGATGATATGTGATGCCCGCCGAATCGCGGAAGCGATAACCAGGCGATACACCAAAAACTTGAATGCGTAGACAAAGGAAAAACGAGTCGTATTGCGGAGCGTGGGATAGTGAACCAGAATCAGGTCATGAATAGTCACGACAAACGGCTTCCGATAGAGCATCGGGACATTGAAATGCGGGAAGTGGACCAGATCAAAAGAATAACGGTACAGCATCACCACAAAAAACAGTTGCTCGGAAAAACCGTACCAGGCATACTGCGCTACCTTCTTTTTGAATCGCGTGTTTTTCGGATGATATTCGTCAAAGTTTTCGCGACGCAAAAAAATAACATACTCATTTTCCTGATCCACTGATTCCAAATGTTCAATCAGCTTTTCTGTATAGCGCCCCAATCCCTTCCCGAGCGACCCATAAAACCGAGCGTCAATTCCAATACGCATACACGTGAAGTACGGTTGTTATGCACCGCTATCCTGTCCTATCTGCTGTCGGTCAAGTGCGTAGAGAAGAAGCGCCTGAGATACCAGTATCTTGAACACATCGCTGTCTTCGATATGGTTCTTGGTCTTGGAAAATATCAAAAACGCTGCCACACCGCCGGCCTGACGAGGTGACCGTACCACGGCATAATCCTGCTCTTCCCAAAAAAACTTTCCCTCTGCCAACAAGCTCTCAGCATTCAAATACTTTCCAAACAGCTTTCGGTTATTCTTTTCAATCACCTTCTCAATCGTTTTCTTTTTCACATTGATAAAACAGAGTGCTACCTGTTCTGTCTTGCCAAGCAGTGCGACCGTGCCCAAAAGCGAACTGTATCGATGATTCTCTTTTTTCCCGGATATCGAAACAACCATCCGTGGCAAATTGAATATGAATTCCTTCACGATATCAAGCTTGCGATTCATTTCTCCGATATAGGAATAGGAATCCGAAAGATCTCGCGTGATCATGTTGGTCTGCTTTTGCAGATGGAGCTTTTCTCGAATTGCCCGAAGCAGTGTTTTTTCCTTGGCCAAATAGGCCAAAAATCCAAATGTTCCAAAGCAAAAAATAAACAGCGATTCGATATCCTCTTCGCGCAAATACGTCGCGTCGCCAAAGACAAACTGTGGAGTCAGAATGACCAGGACAAACAAGGTGAGATAAATCCAATACATAAGCCTCTATCCTGATTGAATACTGACGGATACTTCTTTACAAAACCTACGCCAACAACTTTCGCATATACTCTTTGACGTGCTCTCCGATATCCTCACGCTCGATAGCGTACGCAAGAATGGTCGTCATGTAATTGAGCGGATCTCCCGTCGTCATCCACTGGCCACCTTCCACGGTCTTGGCATAAAACGTCCCGCCGTTTTTGATGTAGTTGTGAATAGCATCCACCAGCCACAGCTCATTTCCCTTCCCAAGCGCGGTCGAACGAAGAATGTCGATAATGTCCTGATTGAGAATATACCGTCCGAAGCCAGCCAGACGCGATGGTGCTTCTTCTCGACTCGGCTTTTCGATAATATTTCGCACCTGCATCGTGAGTGGATCCACATCCACTATGCCGTATTTTGATACCTCGCTCTCCGGTACTTCCTGCACGCCGAGCATCGGCTGGCCATGCTTGTTGTACTCATCCACCATTTGCTTGGTAAAAGAAACTTCCGACTTGACCAGGTCATCACCAAAACAGTAGATGAACGGCTCATCATCAACCAGACTGGCAGCCGAGAGAGCCGGCGTCCCATTGCCATAGGGGCCCTTCTGACGAATATGGACAAAGTTGGCCATCTCCGCAATACGATGCACCTGTTCATAGCGCTCTTCCTTACCGT
>CAZHDL010000021.1:0-4528 GCA_964531045.1 uncultured Bdellovibrionales bacterium
CACACCATTGAGAAAGGCTTTACTGTTGGCAAACCCAGTCTCTGATTCGTTCAAAAACATCGGGGCATACAAACACCCCACCAAGAGCCCTGCCCCCAACCACGCCCGCCAAGAAAACCGTGGACGCTTGATGAGAAGAAACAAGCCGACAATGACCGGCATGGAAACGAAGGCCAAGAAATGAAACTGCATCGTCAGTGCCAAAGCTCCTGCCGCCAGGAGAAACCAACGCCCCCGGTGATGCTCTTCGCCATCAACCGATCGAAGGAGCGCGTACAGACCAAGCAAGAGAAAAAAAGGTATCAGGTTGGGATTCCAAGCAAAGCGGCCGTACATGACAAAAAATTCTGAAACAGCGAAGAGGAGCGTCAATGATAGGGCGAGTGAAAAAGAAAAATAACGCCTGACCAGCAGGAAAAAGACACCGATGGCAGCGGTAGAAAATACCATGATGATGGCAGCTATACCAGCCGGTGATCCCCCAAAAATCAGGGCTCCCGTGTACTCGATATAATAAAAAGCCGGAGGCAAACGGAGCGTCGTCCCTCCTGCTTTGGGACCAAGAAGTGGCAAATCAAAAAAATCACCTCGGAGGCCGTCATCGACGATTCTGGCATCACGAGCCTGATCCAGCTCAAAATGCAGCCAGGAATCAAAATTATAGGCACGGAGAGCGAATCCCAGCACTATCACGGCAAGAACTAGCCCTAGACGCACCCCGCGAGAAGAAAAAAAATCTGTCTTCATACCATCATACTCACTATTATTTGCTTTCCCTCCCTCAAAAAAAGCTTCCTTTTTTCCGTTTCTTGCTTTACAATACAAAGGAAAAGTGGCATACTTTCCTTCATTCTAAGTTATTTCTAACCCCCTTACAAGCCCCCACTAACTCTATGCGTGATTTTTTTACCAGTCTCGAGAATCGTGTTTTTGTCACGCTGTCTGTTTTTTTTGGAGTAGCGGTTCTCTTCTTCATCGCTCCTCATGTCACCCTCCTCACACTGATTGATCTTGGTATCAACAACAGCTTCTTTTATCTCTTGTTTGTCCTCTGTGGCATCATCATCCCCGGTGCCATAGCCTATTTTGCTCCGTCTTTTGCGTGGAAAAGGCATCTCGCCCACCTTCTTCTCATTACCCTTCCGGGAGCGGTTATACTCGCCTATGGGCTCTCAGAATCCAAGAACTTTCACTATATTTTCATCATGGCGCTTGGCGTCTATGTCATCCTCTCGGGCATCCTTCTCTCTGCACGCTTCATCGAACAAGAACGCCGCCTCAAATCAGAAGACAGCGAAGCACTCACTCCAGGAGCCTGGCTCCGTGCCCAAGGACTACCGGTGCTTTTGGTTGTCGTGTTTGTCACAGGACTTTTCTTTTCTTTTGGTATGTATCGCCTGACCGAATATGCCGCCGTAGACGAACCACTGTGGTTTGATGGTCGTATTTCCAAATACTGGAAGAATATTGCTGAACGTGATTGGCGCGGTACCAATATAAGTGACAAACCCGGTATCACCGTTGCGCTTGCCACCGGACCAGGCCTTTGGTTCAAATCGACCAAAGACTACAAGACAGCACATGTGGGAGGCGAGGTCATTAGCCTCAAAAATGATGTGGAAAGTTTTTATCTGGCCTATCGACTCCCCCTCCTCATCGTCATCACCCTCCTTTTGCCACTCTTTTACTTTTTCTTGGAACGATTGCTCGGCAAACGGAGCGCCCTGTTATCCTACGTACTCCTCGCCACGTCACCCGTCCTCATCGGCATGAGCAAAATCATCAACCCAGACTCCCTCTTGTGGCTCTTTACTCCACTTGCCCTGCTGTCCTACCTCATTTTTCAGAAACGTGGTTCTTTTCGCTACCTGATTTTTTCCGGTATTTTCCTTGGACTCGCCCTCCTCACCAAGTATGTCTCCAATATCCTGTTCGTCTTTTTTATCGGACTGATCTTCCTCGAATACCTCTACCACGACAAGCAAGCGCTGGTGCCGTTTACCGAATACCTCAAACGCTCACTCAAACACCTGGCACTCCTCGCCTTTACCGCCCTGACCACGTTTTATGTCCTCTTTCCGGCAGTGTGGGTCAAACCCTACAAGGTCATCACTTCCACCATTCTCAGTCAGGCCTTTGAAAAGGTCGCCCCGCTGTTTGCCGTGCTTCTTACTCTCATCCTCATTGATCAGTGGTGGAACAAGGCTCGCTTCACCACGACCATCATGGACCTGGTCAATAGACACGGCAAACGAGCCATTGCCCTCACCATTGCCGGGGCTTTTTTCACCTCACTCCTCGTCACTGTACTCAATACCTGGTCCGGTATGAGTCTCTATCACTTCTCCGAACTCCTCTCTTCTCCCAAGACCATTGCGGGGCGCAGCGACTTTATTGGCATCTATCTGACAAACTTCTACCCCTTTATTTTTGGCGTCACGCCAGTCGTCTTTGCCCTGCTCTTTCTCGCTCCGCTCCTCTTCCTCCGCAAACACTGGCATGAATCAACGGCACTCCGTACTTCGTTTTATCTGATCATCTTCATCCTCCTCTACTACCTCGGGACGACCGTCAATAACGTAGCCGCCATTGTCCGCTACCAGATTATTCTCTTCCCCCTGGCTGCTATCATTGCCGGCATTACGCTTGAATACATCCTCGCTCATCTGCACCGACGATTCAAAAATGCCGATCTTCCGACTCCGGTTCTTGCCGCTCTTCTCCTGACCTTTTTCGGCACGCTCACCATGCTTTCCACTCCTTTTCCGCTCTCGTACGCTTCGTCATTTCTGTCAGCAAACTATCATACCGACGTCAAAGACATGGGGGCTGGCAGCTATGAAGCAGCTCAGTATCTAAACAGCCTGCCTGATGCCAAAAACATGTTCATCTGGACTGACAAAGATGGCGTATGCAAGTTCTTTGTCGGACGTTGCTCGAGCGGACAAAACTATATGATGCTTCGTGAAAAAGGTCTCGATTATATCGTTGCATCTGCCGGCCGCAAAAGCCGCACCAGCAAAATGATGGCAAGTGATATAGCCAACAATCGACCTGGGCTGATTCGTTTTGACCAGTACTATGACCGTACCAATCCCGTGTTTCAGGTCAGTGTCAATGAGCGACCGGCACACTATGTCAAAGTATTCCGCTTTGAAAGCGGAGAGTAGTCACACGAGAAAGAGAGTAAACAAAAACAGACCTCATCTCTGGGGTCTGTTTTGTTATGTCTATTCCTCTCCGGGGAACTCCCCTTTTTGCTTACTGGCAAGATATCCTGGTAAAGCAATGAATGAAAGTATCATCTGAAGAAACCGCGAGAGGAGCGCTACTGTCACGGCGGTCTCAGGACTCACACCGATGAGACCAAAAAAAGTGACGTACGCCCACTCCTTGATACCGATATTCCCGATAGATATCGGGATACTCGAGACTATAACAACGAGAAAGATGACTGCGAGAAACGAGAGGAAAGGTATATGATTCCCGAGCGCCTGAAAGA
This sequence comes from uncultured Bdellovibrionales bacterium, assembly GCA_964531045.1. Taxonomy (GTDB): domain Bacteria; phylum Patescibacteriota; class Minisyncoccia; order Moranbacterales; family UBA1568; genus UBA1568. Next base: position 3,503 of record CAZHDL010000021.1, read on the forward strand.
GCGTGTAGTTCGTGAGTCCCACCCCTACAAAAACAAAGAGCGCTGCACGAATACTCGTTTCCGTCCAAATTTTCTTGGTTGTATAAAAAACTATCTCCTGCGAAAGTCGCCGTACTTTCTGAAACGGGATCCGGGCAATAACACTCTGAAACCAAGATTGGCTGTGAAGCACGGTGAGCAGCAGATCCCCGATCAAAAACGCCAAGAGAAAAAGCAGCGTCAAAAGAAGCGGAGTACTCACAAAAACATGTTTCCACAGGATGAAACTAAACAAGAGTGCGAGTAGGGCTGTCGTCCATAAACCGATAAATCGATGAAAGACGACGGTCGAGAGTGCAGCGGCTCGAGCGCCGGTCTCACGTGCCAGCCACAGTCCTCGGTACGCATCACCACCGAGCGTCGATGGCAGGAAGTTGTTGATGAAAGCCCCTGTCATAAAAGCAAAGAAACCATCCTTTATCTGAAACGATAGTCCCTTGTACTGTGCGATATTCCGCCAGTTGCTGACCGAAATGAGGTTGCCCAATAACTGGAGCAGTATGTACAGAAAGAGGAGTGCCCAAGATACCTGAGACAGCTTCTCACCCACCACAGCCCAGTCAACCTGCTTGATGAGCCACAGCACCAAAACAAGGGTGATACTCCCCTTGCCTAGAGTCCAGAGTATTTTTTTGATACGAGCATTCATGAACGATACGATTTCTCAAGTACCTCTTCAAAACGTCCTGCGACCGCAGCCCAAGATCGTTGTTCGGCCCTAGATCGACTCGCCGTGCCATACGCAACCAATTTCTCCTGGTCCCCCGCAATCACGGTGAGCGTACGAGCAAATGATTCCGCGTTATCCGGATCGATAAAATATCCATTGATGTCGTCTTGCAGTAATTCCTGCATCCCCCCAGTACCCGATACGACGAGCGGCAGACCAGAAGCAAGTGCTTCAAGAGCTGAATTACTCATGCCCTCATTTTTTGATGGAAGTACAAACACATGCGCCTGCTGATAAAAATCAGGGAGTGCCTCATG
>CAZHDL010000021.1:4538-16126 GCA_964531045.1 uncultured Bdellovibrionales bacterium
GACCGCACTTGCTCTTCCAGGTCTGCCCGCTGTTCTCCCTCTCCGATCAACCATAGCTTCATCGATACGGAGGATTGCTTGAGGGCGAGCGCAAACGCCGCGATGAGGAGATGAATACCCTTCCGTGGTGTCAGCCGTGAGGTTGAGAGAAACACAACTTCACTCGTTGAACGCCGCTCATGGCGCGGAAAAAAAGTCTTGATATCCACGCCGTTCTCAATAATTTCCAAGTGAGGAAGTGAAGCGGTCCGTTCTGCGAGTTTCGTGATTCCCACACTATTCGGAACAACCATGGCAGCGTGTCTCCATAAAAACCGCACCAATGGCTTGGCCAGGAGATAAAAACCATCATATTTTTCACTAAACCCCGGCACATCGGATCCACGCAGGGAGACCACATAGGGAATACCCCAAAATAACCTGAGGAGATAAGCGAGAAATCCACAGGGAATCGTAAAGAAGGCCAGCGTCACATCAAATGGTTTCTTCTCATGCTCTTCTCGGAGTAGTGTCCGAAGAAACCAGCCAGCCTTGATGGTGTACATCGAAATATCGAGAAGCGACTGCGAATGCAGCTTCTCTGCGTTTTTTCCAATAGGAACCCGGTGGATGATGACGTTCCTACCTACCTCAATACGTTCCTGTGAATCGCCGACCGCAGCCGTTACCAAATGAACCTCCATCTCGGGCAACAGTGCCCACTCCCGGAGCAACGCTTCGGTGGCAATACTCGCTCCACCGCCGAGCGGCGGGTATTCATAATTGAGAAAGAGAACCTTCATGCCTAAACAGTCTTAACGTTTATCAAGTTCGTATACTCCAAACTTTCCACCTTACAAACTTTTAACTTTTTACTTTGTTCCCTACACTCCTATCCCAAAATACGTAAACCCATGTGCTTCAGCCTCGCTCCGCTCAAAGACATTGCGACCATCATAAATGACATTCCCCTTCATACGCTTTTTCAGATCAGCAAATTCCACCACTCGGAATTCGTCCCACTCGGTCGCAATAACGAGAGCATCGACTCCCTTCAAGGCATCAAGCGCCTTCTTGGTGTACGTGAGATTCTTGTGTGTCAGCACCTTCTTGGTGTTGGGCATAGCGACAGGATCAAAGGCTCGCACCTGACAGCCAGCGTCCAAAAACATTTTGATATTTTCAATACCGGGCGCCTCACGAATATCGTCCGTTCGAGGCTTGAATGCCAGCCCCCACACCGCGATAGTCTTGTTCTTGAGCGTCTTACCAAATTCTGCCTTCAGTTTGATAAATGGCTTGATACGTTGCGCTTCATTGACCTCACTCACGGTTTCTATAATACGGAAGTGGGTCTCATACTCTCGGCCTGTCTCAATAAAAGCCTTCACATCCTTGGGAAAACACGAACCACCATAGCCGATGCCGGCATACAAAAATCGGTCCCCAATACGAGTATCATAGCCAAGTCCCTTGGCTACTTCTTTTACATTGCCTCCAGCCACATCACAAAAGTTCGCCACTTCATTGATAAAGGTAATCTTCATGGCCAAGAATGCATTGGCCGCATATTTGATAATCTCGGCACTGCGTACGTCGGTAAACATGACCGGACGTCCGTTTCTCGCCAAAGGTCGATAGATTTGCTCCATCATCTTTCTGGCTCGTTCACTACGTACACCCACCACCACCCGGTCCGGATTCAAGAAGTCCTTCACTGCTGCTCCCTCTCGCAAAAACTCGGGGTTGGAAACGACTTCAAAATCATGCTTTCCCCCGGACGCCTTCTTGATGATTTCTTCCACTTTTTCCGCCGTCCCTACCGGCACGGTCGACTTGTCGACAAATATCTTGTAGCCGTTCAAATGCTTTCCAAACGTTTCTGCTACGGCAAACACGTATTTCAAATCAGCCTGTCCTGTCACCTTATCTTCCGGCGTCCCAACCGCCATAAAGACTACTTCTGATTCTTCAATCGCTTCCTTAAGATCACTCGTAAACTTGAGACGCTTCTCTCGTGTATTACGCTCTACAATCTCCTCCAAGCCAATTTCATAAATAGGAATAATACCCTTCTTCAAGAGGGCAATTTTTTTCTTATCAATGTCAGCACAGATCACTTCGTGCCCAATTTCCGCCAAACAAGCTCCCGACACAAGACCAACATACCCAGTCCCCAGGAAAGTGACTTTCATACAAAAATGAGTTAAAAGCTTATCAGGTTCCTAAAGCTGAAAAGAAAAGCCTCGGGAACACTCGTACATACTTACTTACTGCGTAACTCTTTTCTCCTTTATAACTTTACTCTTTATAGACTGTCTCCTATTGCTCGCGCACCTCACGAATATTGTAATTCATGCGGTGGCGTACCTGATAGTAGCTCCGCACCGAAATATCAGCGAGGAGACCGGAAATGAAGAGCTGGATACCCACCAGCAGAAAGAAGATACCGACAAGCGGCCACATCCGTTCAGAGATGGAAGCACCAAAATAAAATTTCTCCACAATCATCCACAGGAGAATAGCGCTTCCGATCAGAGAAAGAGCTACTCCTGTCGCCCCAAACAAGTGCAGCGGCCGATGCGAATACTTGCGCCAAAACCAGATAGAAATCATGTCCACAAAACCTTTGATACCACGCTTCCAATTGTACTTGGTCACACCGTGAATACGGGGGTGATGTGATACCTTCACTTCCCCGACACGGTAGCCCTCAAGCTGTAAAATAGCTGGGATAAAGCGATGCATTTCTCCAAAGAAATCCAAATCCTTGAAACACTCTCGCTTGTAGGCCTTGAGACTACAACCAGAATCATGTATATCATCATGGATGAGCACCTTGCGCAGCATGTTGGCGATACGGGACGGAATTTTCTTGCTCCACGGATCCTGACGCTTGTGACGCCATCCGGACACCACGTCATACCCTTCAGCCATCTTAGCCAACAACAATGGGATATCAGCCGGATCGTTTTGCAAGTCACCGTCGAGCGTGATGATTATTTCACCCTTGGCCTCCTTGAAGCCGGCATCAAATGCAGCGGTCTGACCAAAGTTCTTGCGGAAGGCAATGAGCTTCAGTGGTGATAATTTCCGTGCTACCTCGAGCGTGCCGTCTTTGGAACCATCATCAACAAAGATAATCTCAAAAGGACGCCCCAATTTCTGGACCGCCTCGTAAATTTTTCGATGCAATTCGGCTACGTTCCCCTCTTCATTATAAAGAGGGACAACAACCGAAAGATACGGAGTGACTTCATTCATATGGCTCAATAGTAACAAAAAACCCTAAAATCTCCAAATAGAGCAAATTTATGAAATGCACCAATTTCCTGCTATACTGGCATAAAATCACTCTGAAAAGTGAAGAATACTATGAAATATCCGGAAATTTCCGTGGTTGTTCCCTGTTACAAGGAATCCACTGTTATTGAAGAGACGCTTGATACCCTGTCCCGAGTGCTCGAGAATTCCTTTGAAAGATTGGAAATTATTATGGTGACGGATGGTAGTCCAGATGACACAGCGGAAAAAATTCAACGCTACGGACAGTCTCATCCTGATCTCCCTCTCACGCTCATCTCATTCAAGCAGAATCAGGGAAAAGGAGCGGCCGTCAAAGAAGGCGTGCTCGCGGCTCGATATGACCCAGTTCTTTTCATCGATGCTGATCTCACTATTCCCATAGAAGAACTCGAAAAATTTCTTCCGACGTTGGAGAGCGCTGACATCGCTATCGCTTCGCGTCTCGCTGCCGGATCAGTCTTCGAAGAATCCGCCCCGTGGTACCGCGTAGCACTCGCGCGTGGATTTTATGTACTTCAGATGCTCCTTTTGGGCAATTTTGAATATTCCGACACGCAGTGCGGTTTCAAACTTTTCAAAAAGGAGGTTGCGCACCGTATCTTTTCCAAACTCACCATCAAACGCTTTGCTTTTGATGCTGAACTCCTCTTTTTGGCTAAAAAGATGCACTTTTCAGTTGCCGTCCTGCCTGTTACTATCAAAAAAGATACGCGCAACACCAATGTTGATACTCTCCGCGACCCATTCAACATGTTTTTTGCTTTACTCAAGATTCGTTACAACGACTGGCTCGGCCGCTATGAATAGCATTCTCGTCTAGAAAATCTTTACTGCCTTGACACTTATCCTATGTGGATCGTCCTCCCTGCCTACAACGAAGAAAAGATCATTCAAGATGTTCTCCGAGAAATACAATCAAGCGGTCATAAAAAAATTATTGTCGTTGATGATGGCAGCCGTGATCAAACGTATGAAAGAGCCCGTGAAATAGAAGGCGTCGTCGCACTGCGACACAAGCTCAATCGCGGAAAAGGTGCCGCCACCAAAACAGGCATCGAAGCCGCTAAGCTTCTCGGCGCAGGCATTATTGTTACTATGGACAGCGATGGACAGCATAATCCTACTGATATCGCTCGACTGATAGACCCTATTCAAAAAAATCACTGTGATGTGGTCTTGGGTACACGACTCAAAAATCCAAAGGGCATGCCTTGGTATAAAATTCTTGCCAACCATATCGGCAATGCCATTACCTGGTACTTCTACGGCCTCTGGGTTTCCGATAGCCAATCAGGGTTTCGTGCCTATTCCCGCCACGCATCCGAACTCATCAACACCAAAACCGACCGCTATGAATACGACAGTGAAGTCATCCGAGAAATATACCTCTACAAGCTCAAATACAAAGAAGTCCCCATCGAAGTGCGCTACACGGATTATTCAATGGGAAAAATCCAAAAACAAGGTTTCATAAATGGCCTCAAGACATTTTATAAGATTATCTGGAACATCATCAGCTAACGTTATGAACATGATGTACTCTCAACCATCAGCCCCTACTTTATAAACTTTCTCACTTGTAACTCTTATCTTATGTCCTTCGTCTCACTCCAGCTGTACCAGGTTATCATTCTTATCCTTGCAGGGTTCATGCTCTATCAGGGCATCAGCAACTTTCTCAAAGGAAAAGATCATCAAACTGTCTTAAAGCTTGGCGTCCGTATTATCGTCTGGGGTGGCATGGTCACCATCGTCCTCTTTCCGAGCTTCAGCAACATTCTTGCCAGCATTATCGGAATTCAGGGCAATATCAATGCTGTTATTTTGACCGGCTTCATCCTGGTCTTTCTTATGGTCTTCAAACTTCTCGCTGCTATCGAACGACTAGAACAACAGATAACTATTCTCACCAGAAAAGACTCTCTCTCAAAGATTGAAAAAAAGGACTGATAGACCACGCTGCATGAATTCTATTTTTACCACCTGGATTTTCCGAGCGAACGTTTTTTTTCTTACGCTCTCGTTTCCGTTTATTTTTGAACTCACATCTCTTGCTGATGAGTCTCGCTTTTTACGACTCGCTATTTCTTCTTTTCTCCTCGCGGTCATCTTCCTCCTGCCTGCCATCAATTGTTCCGCCATTCTTTCAAAAATAACCAGGGAAAAATTTGATCTCCCGGAATTTTTCAGTGTTACAGTGCTTTTTTCCATTCTTCTTGTGCCGCTCCTTCTTAGTCTGGAGACGGATGTCTTTCATATGCTCTCTCCGAAGCTTCCTTTTTTCAACACAGCTCTTTCTTTTGTTCTCTTCTCCTTTTTCTTCAAATCGACAAGGGAAACTCCACCCCAACAGTCATTGATCCCCGAGACGAGCTCGTCTGTTTTTTTTCCGTACGCATCATCACTTTCCCTCTCGTTTCTTATCGTCACTGCCACAATAGTTGGAATCATTACCGCTTACTACCCCCTTCCCGATCTTGATCCATACTATTGGATTGGTGTTTTTCAAAATCAATTTACTCAAGGAGTCATCTCGTCTCTCACATCGTATCGTCCGCTGTTTTCATCTTTGGCATATCTCTTCAATCAATCCGCCGGCATCGATCTCTACGCCTTTTTCAAGTACATCATTCCATTCTTTGCACTCCTCTCACTTATCCCAGCCATACTCGTTGCAAGGAATTTTTCGGAAAAGATAGCACAGACAACCATCTTTCTTATTCCGATTGTGAACGGATCCTTTTTCCTCTACTCCACTATGCCCATTCCGCAATCCATTTTCAATTCCATCCTTATCATCGCTCTATTTCTTGTTCTGCATGCTCTTTTTTCGGGAAAAAACATCTATTTTTACCTCGCCGGCTTCACTCTTTTCCTTGGATTTTTCTATCACGAGATGGCAGCGCTTCCTCTTTTTGCCTGGATACTCTCTTTGCTTATCTTCGAAAGAAACAGCATCATCAGTTTCGCAACAAAAAACAAGGTCACATCGGGACTGATATTCCTTCTGTTTATCACTAATATCCCTCTTTTCCTCCCTGTTTTTTCGTTTCTGTTGGTCTGGATCAAAAAGATAGGCCTCATTATTCTTTCCTCCTCACCAAATTTTTATTTTCCTGCCAAATATATCAACATCGACGGCAACAGCGTTGGCTGGCAGGGTCTATTCGGTGTCACGCAGTACTATGCTTTTTATTTCGGACCAGCAGCATTCCTCGTTCTCTTGTCGTTATTCTTTCTTTGGCATCCTCTTATATCCTCAAAGCTCATCCGGTGCAAAGAATTCTTCTTTTTGCTCCTTTCCCTTCTGGCTTTTTTGCTTATCAGTGATATTCTTCCTCGTTTTTTCAATATTGCCCTTCTTCCGGAACGCTCTCTCGGATTTGTCAGTCTTTTTACGCTTTCTTTTTTTCCAATTCTCTTCTTTGTATCAAAAAATACGAAGAAGTTCTTTCCTCGTCTATTTCCTGTTTTCATTTTCGGAGCGCTCCTCATCAATATTGGTGCCGCCCTCTATATCAACGCTCTCAAATCATACCTCATCACTCCGGCCCAGCTCGCTTCAGCCAATTGGATAGACACTCATCTCCCCGCAAATCGTGTCATTTTTTCATCAGACAACCACCGCCTGCTTACTTTTTATTCTCATTCAACAGTCGCCGGCGTTTCCGATCTCAGATTTTATTCTGATAAAAACATAACAGAAAAAACCCTGGAACACTACACGCCGAAAACGCCCCAAAACACCCCTCTCATTCGCAGTCAACTCGAAAAAACTGCTGACACCTTGGCTGATCTTTCAAACAGCTCGCACTTATTCAACGAGGATTTCCATCGCGCTCTCAAGAAAGAGTCCGAGCAACTCGCTCATACCATCCAACTTGTAGAAAAAGAACTCCAGATCTTACACTCGGAAAAAAACACTGAGAAAAAATATTATATCTACCATGCTTCACCGAGTACAAAAAATCCTTATGCCAACCGTCCCTATATGCAATCCGAAAACAAGCAGCCTTCCTCTTTCATGTTTGATCAGTATCCGGAACGCTTTCGCATGATATACTCAGATACAGAGAATGATATCTATCTGTGGGAAATTCTATGAAAATACTTGTTTTCTCTCCCTTTTATCCTCCTCACATTGGCGGACTCGAAACTCATAGCGATGAATTCAACCAGCACCTTTCAAAGAGAGGTGTCGCTCTTTCCGTCTTTACCCCCCGTCTTCCAGTAGAATCCCTCCCGCAAGAACTCCGTCATAGCGGAGTATCTGTCATACGCTATCCTGCTTTCGAGCCATTCCACAACTACCCCATGCCAAAATTCTGGATCTTCGATTTTTGGCGAGATTGGAATGCTCTTTCAAATAAAAAATACGACATCATCATATCAAGAACCCGGTTTTTCTTTCCCTCTCTCATAGCTCTTTGGTACAGTTATCGACATGATATTCCCCTCCTTCATATCGAGCATGGCTCTGATTTTGCCCAATTCAACGGGTATATAAAAACGGCTCTTGGAAAACTCTACGACAAACTCTTTGGTCGCCTTGTGCTCAAGTGCGCCGACAGTATCGTCGCCAACTCACAGGCGTCCGCCCGTTTTGTTACCAAGCTCTCAGGGAGGACTGATGTCGCGGTCATCTATCGCGGTGCCAATATCGAAACTATCAAACGATGTTTGCCCGATCAGGAAATAGCAACAAAGTACCAAGACAAAACAATTATCGCTTTTATCGGACGACTTATCGACGGCAAAGGCACTCATGACCTCATCACGGCTCTTTCCCTTTTGCAACGAACTGATATCGTGACATTCATCATTGGCGGCGGACCAGAGGAGACACGACTCAAAAAAATGGTCGCAGAATATCAGCTCACCAACCAGATTGTCTTTTTTGGAAATCTGCCGTTTGAAAAAGCCATCAGCATCTTAAAAACCGCTCACATCGTCGTCAATCCGAGCTATACAGAAGGACTCCCTACGTCAGTGACTGAATCTGCCCTTTGTCAAAAAGCCATAATTGCTACCGATGTCGGCGGAACGAAAGAAGTCATATCCGGAAACGAAGATGGCTTTCTCATTCTTCCCAAACATCCGGAAATTATTGCGGAAAAAATCCTGTTTCTCATCAATCATCCTGAACAACGAGCGCTTTTTTCCAAAAACGCATTTTTGAACGTAGAAAAGAAATTTGATTGGAACCACTCCGCCGAACAGTACCTGGCTCTTTTCTCCACTCTCCTCAATGAGAAATAGATCTCTCGAACTTTTAACTTTTCGTTATGACTTTACTAACCTTCCAAACTTTCTAACTTTTCAAGCTCTCTCTTATGTGTGGTATCGCCGGAAAAATTTCCCTTTCAGAAAAAAACATCTCATCTGAAGTGATTGAGACAATGAACGATGCTATCAAGCACCGTGGTCCGGATGATGGCGGTGTCTATATTTCGCCCAACCAAAAAGTAGGTCTCGGTCACCGTCGCCTCTCTATCATTGATCTCTCGCCGCTTGGCCACCAGCCCATGCGCTACCTTGACCGGTACGAAATCGTCTTCAACGGTGAAATTTACAACTTTCAAGAAAAGCGGGCGCTCCTTGAGCAGGATGGCTATACTTTTACTTCACACTCTGATACCGAGGTCATTTTGGCTCTCTACGATAAATACCAAGAAAAATGCCTTGACCATTTGCGCGGCATGTTTGCCTTTGCCATCTATGATGAACAAGAGCAGGTACTCTTCTGTGCTCGTGATCGTGTCGGAAAAAAGCCCTTCAAATACTACATGGACGACCATGTTTTTCTTTTCGCGTCAGAACTGAAGGCCATACTGACCCAGCCGGAATACCAGAAAGAGCCGGATTACGTTGCTATTCATCATTATTTGACCCTCCAGTACGTTCCGGCGCCCCTCACTGGATTCGTAGGTATCAAAAAGCTCGAACCGGCTCATTTCCTTCGATTTGACCTCAAAACAAAAACCCTGCGGAAAGAGCGCTACTGGAAGCTCGACTATTCCAAAAAACTCCGTCTTTCGGAAACGGAGTGGAAAAAACGTATTCTCCACAAGCTGGATGAGTCCGTCAGACTGCGCATGATTTCTGATGTGCCGATTGGTGCCTTTCTTTCTGGTGGCGTTGATTCCAGTGCCATTGTCGCTCTCATGGCCAAAAATTCTCCTACTCCTATCAAAACCTTTTCCATCGGCTTTGAGGAGGAAAAATACAATGAACTGAAGTATGCGAAAATCATCGCGGAAAAATTTAAAACTGACCACACAGAATTCATTGTCAAACCGGATGCTATCGAGCTCCTCCCCATGCTTGTCCGTCAATATGAAGAGCCCTTTGCTGACTCAAGCGCTCTCCCTACCTACTACGTTTCCAAACTAACGAGAGAGCACGTGACCGTAGCACTCAATGGTGATGGTGGCGATGAAAACTTCGCCGGCTATACCCGCTATGCCGCCTTCCAGGTCTCCACGGTACTCGACCGCTTGAACTGGCTCAATCGTCTCATAGGAGTACCTGTCACCCGTCTCTTGTCGCAGCATATCAAAAACACTTTTTTTGATCGTCTCTATCGTTTTTCAAAAAGCCTCTCCGATGACTATCGCCGTCGCTATCTCGCCTACACCGCTTATTTCACCAACGAACAAAAGTCAGACCTGTACACCGCCCAATTCAAGCAAAAGATGCAGGATCACAACACCTACGACATCATTGCCTCACGCTTCCTCGAATCGGGATCCAAAAACAGAACCGAGCAAGCGGTCTATGCTGATTTTGTCACCTATCTGCCTGAAGACCTGATGACCAAGGTTGATATTGCCACCATGACCGTGGCTCTCGAGGGCCGTTCTCCCTTTCTCGATCATGAACTCCTGGAATTGTCTGCACAGATACCATTCTCGCTCAAATTGAAAGGTCTCAATAACAAAAAATATATTCTCAAGGAGGCACTACGGGGTATCCTTCCCGATGAAGTCATGTTTCGACCAAAAATGGGCTTTGGTATCCCTATCGATGCCTGGTTTCGAGGGGAACTGAGAGACTACGCCGCAAAAAAGCTTTTAGATGGTGAGCTCGTGAAACGAGGTCTTTTCAAGCGTGACGCCATAGAACATATTCTTCACGCTCATACGACTACGGACGTCAATTTCTCCCCTCATATTTGGGCATTGCTCACCCTCGAACTCTGGTTTGAAGAGTACTTCAAATCATGATAGAATGGCTGAGATAAGCAACTGTTAATCCCTGATAAGCTGTAAGATAAAGCTATGCGTGAAGGACATCTCTCCTACCTCTCAGACCCCGTTACCAGCGCCCCGTTTCAGATACTCAAGTGGAAAGAAGCCGATGGTCACGTCATATCAGGACTCCTCACGAGTGGTACAAACTGGTACCCCATCATCAATAGTATCCCCCGCATTCTCCTCGGAGAGCTCAAGGTGCAGACACTGCAATCTCGCTACGCTTTTTTCGAAAAGTACAAGGACGAGATGCCAGAACATGTTCGTGCAGAATGGCAGGCCGCCATTGACGCGATCCAGGATCTCGACTCCTTCTTGAAACATCAGAAAAAAACTGCCGAAAGCTTCGCCTACGAATGGAAGTACATTTACAAAGAAAACACGTACGAAAAGCACAATTTTTTTCATTTTCTCTCTCCATATCTCAAAGAAGAAAATCTTGCAGGCAAAACAACACTCGATATCGGCTGTGGATCCGGGCGCTTCACCAAATGGGCTGCTCTCTCAGGAACCAAGGTGTCTTTCGGCTCAGACCTGGGAGAAAGCGTCGAAGTTGCTTACCAGATGACACATACGCTTCCAAACGTCTGTATTGTGCAGGCCGATATCTATGCCATGCCCTTCCGAAATACTTTTGATATTGCCTATTCCATTGGCGTTCTCCATCACCTTCCACAGCCCCAAAATGGCTTCTCGGCACTGCCAAAAGTGCTCAAGGCAGGTGGACAGATGCTCATCTGGGTATACAACCGCCGTGACAACGCGCGAGCGCTCTACTTCTACGAGCCACTCCGCTCCGTCTTCCGCCATCTCTCCAAGCCACTCCTCTTCAAATTGTGCTACATTCCTGGTGGCATTGTTCATCTCATCAACCTCTTCGGAAAATTCCTTGAAATGATCGGGTTCAAGTACTACGCCAAAAAGCTTCCCTTCGCGTATTATGCCAACTTCCCTTTCAATATGAAGTTAAATGATGCCTTTGATGTCCTTGCCACCCCAAAGAGCAATTACTACTACAAAGAAGAGATAGAACAGTGGTTTGCTGATGCA
>CAZHDL010000021.1:16136-17095 GCA_964531045.1 uncultured Bdellovibrionales bacterium
TGCAAAACTCCAAAACATCCGCGCCTACGAACATCGCGAAGCTGGCATCACCTGTATCGGGACTCGTTAGGCTCAAATCTAATTTGACAGGACGAGTATGATCCAAAGGAAAAAAATTCTTCACATTATCCAATCGCTTGATAATGGCGGATGTGAAAACATGCTTCTTCGGACCCTGCCTCGTCTCCAAGACTTTGACCACACTATCATCACCCTAAAAGAACCTGGTACACTCGCCCCACTCTGTACTTCTGCCGGCATACCAACGAAAACAGCCCGTTGTAACGGACTACTTGATATACCTGGAATACGTCGTCTTCGCGCGCTTGTTCAAACAGAACAACCAGATATTGTTCTCACCTATCTCTTCCACGCCGACATGATTGGCCGACTGGCACTTCACAATGCAACAACAGCTCCTATTATTCCCTTCCTTCGCACTACCTACAATCACCCCAAATATCTCGTCGCACGGCTTTTAGAATGGCTGACCAAACCACTGGTCAAACAATACCTCGCCAATTCTGAAGCTGTGAAGAATTTTTATACCAAACACCTCGGTGTTCACCTAAAAAAAATTACTGTTATCCCTAATGGCATCGATATCGCATATTTCGAATCCATTACCCCAGATCCGGAATTGAGAAAATCCCTTGGTATTACCCCGGATGATTTTACTCTTATCTGTGTCGCCAATCTCCATATCAATAAAGGCCATCGATATCTCCTCGAAGCGTTTGAAAATATCCACAAAGAGCTTCCCAACGTCCATCTACTCATTGTTGGTGACGGCGTAGAACGTGACAACCTGAAAAATCAACTGCGAAACTACGACTCACAAAGCAATATCTCCTTTCTTGGCCATCGAACAGATATACCGGAACTTCTCAAAATCTCAGACCTTTTCATTCTTCCAACCCTCTTCGAGGGTCAGTCCAATGCCCTTCTCGAAGCCATGG
>CAZHDL010000022.1:0-2739 GCA_964531045.1 uncultured Bdellovibrionales bacterium
TGAAAACCGAGTCACGAGAGGAGCGCCTCGAAAATCTCCGGGATGCTTTTGCTCTTGCACCCAACCAGGAGTCACGCATCAAAGGCCGAAACATCTGGCTCGTCGATGACGTCGCCACGACCGGCACCACTCTTGAGGAATGCGCGCAAGTCCTCAAAGCACACGGTGCCCGCTCCGTCTGGGGCATCGTCCTCGCCCGCTAAGCAAAAGAATTACGTAATTTATTACGTAATTCTTTTCAAAGATGCGTGAGGGTACCTAGAGATATGAGAGAGTCGCAGCTGCGACCATGAGGTTGACGAGCGATCCGCTAGCCATGATGCCAAACTTCTTACACATCCACTCTTTCGGCGTACCACCAAACATCACGGCACTGGCCTGGGTCGGTGCCACAAATCCGAGCCACAAGAATCCCGCCGCCCCAAAGGCGTGCCATTCAGACGAAAGCTCTGACACAAAAAGTGCCAAGACATACGTCGTGACGAGGGTCACCACAAACTGTAGCACTAGGTACGGCCCCATACCTTTTTGCGCATTTGTTTGCTCCTCCGGCGCAAGCCGATCAAACCCATGTATCGTTCCCCAAACTTTCCCAAATATCGGCATGTACCACACGGCCCCGACGATAAACTGGAGTACCGTCGCTATCACGATAGCTACATAGTTTAATTCCATACTCTTTAACTTACGGCTTATTGATTATTGTTTATTGCTTAATACTACTCGCTCTCTTTCCGAACCACTTGGCGGCACTGGGTCTCCGGTGGGGGCACCCTGGCCAGCAACACGGTCTTCGCTTGCCATGGAGTATATCTCCTTGCAACCTTTCAATATGCTCGGTCCGAGTTTCTGGCTTTTTGACGATAGTGACCCAGCAGATCCATTCGTTCCGCGCGAGTGGCGTCAAACCATTCCAGAGTCCCACCAGTTTGGGCATACCCAAGAGCACTTCCTTCAGATCCTTGGGAACCGTATGGACGACACCGGAACTAATAGAAGTCTTAGTCATGCGACTATTGTAGCAAATTTTTGGGAAAATAATAAAAAAGGGCACACCAGGAGTCCTGTTTTTTATTGATGCAGACCATCTCGTTTTAGAACCAAAAAAAATCAGGCTTTACAAGGAGATTTAGCATATTTTCAAGATTCTTTTCGACACATCTCGAACGCAAAAGTTACACGAGAAAGGCCTATAAAGTTACAGTGAGCCGTAACTGAGTCAAGCTGTGATTTTATTGATAGTCATTGTTCCTTTCATCCAAAATACTGAGTAAACATCGATCGGATTTCTGTCTCTGGAAGTCGTCTACCAATAAGAACAATGGTACTGTCCTCCATATTCTTCTTTTTTGGTCTACGAGAAATATTACCAAGCGTGTATGTTCCCTGTAAAATACCTTGCTCGAGTGGCCATTCATCAATATTCAACAAGCCCTTATAACGCAAAAGATCTGGTCCGAGCAAAGATTGTGTTTCACTCATCCATTGGTATACCCTATCGATTGGCATAGGCTTTACGGCAGTAAGAACAATGGAAGTAATCTCTGCCGTATAATTATCTCGTATATTAGAAGTATTTTTAAGCTTCTGATCAAGTTCCGCGTGACGTTTCTTGTCGCCAAAAAAGATAGTAGAGAACGAAAGATTATTATCTTTTACAATCACGGTAGCAATTGGATTAATAGTTTCAATATTGATAATCAATTGTCTTATTTCTTCATGAGAGAGATTCTCTGTTTTCGTAAGAATAACTGTATCGGCCTGAACAATTTGCTCATCCGCTAAGGGCAAATACCGTCGTTGTAGAGGATAATGTAAAGCGTCTACTACAGTAACTACCTGAAATACTTCGTAGCAATAAGCCAGAATTTGATCCATATAGAAACTCTGAAGAATAGGCACTGGATCCGCCAAGCCAGTAGTCTCTATTACTACAGAATCGAAGTCTGTCGCTCCCTTCACTAGACCCACCTTTTGCGAAACAAGCTGGATAAGAGATTCAACAAGGTCTCCTCGTATAGAACAGCAGATACAGCCATTCGAAAGTTCAATAACATCTTCGGTACGAGAGATAATAAGCTCACTATCTATACCTACCTCACCAAACTCATTGACCAAAGTCATAATCTTTCTTCCTTTGGGATTGGCAAGAATACTATTCAGAAGGGTCGTTTTTCCCGCACCAAGAAAGCCCGTAATAATAAGAATCGGAATCTTGGTAAATATTTTTTCTTCAGAATCTTTCATAATAAGTTTCGGTATATCCTTTCTATGCAAAATCGTTATGCTATAGTGATTTTATACTGTCCTTTTAGTAGGGGCGAGATAACAACTTATCCCTGTTTTTACTTACCTCGCTTGCTAAAGGATACTCTCAAGCCTGGAGCAAATCAGATTTACACAGAGCTATATCAGCCAGTTCCTGAGCCTTACTTCCCTGTACTGTATGGCCTTTTCGCATCAGGAAAATTCTTGATATACAGTCCCTGTTCAGTAAAGTCAAAATCTATATTCTTCACATCTCTTTCCTTTGACTGTTTTAGGGCACTTGGATCATCCGATACTCAATACTCAGTACAGAGAGGGAGAGTAATTCGGTCAGGGATAATTATCTCGCCGTCGCTCGATAATTTCCACGACCCTGTCTCACGGTCAGGCGTGCTCGCCTAGCATCGCTCCGGCTTTCTCATCCTCACGAAAGTGAAGCAGTTCACTTTCTCCTCGTCCTCGTTCTCCGCC
>CAZHDL010000022.1:2749-15549 GCA_964531045.1 uncultured Bdellovibrionales bacterium
CGGACTTCGTCACGCCGTAGCTACGCTTCAGCGTAGCGAAGGCGGGCGTCATCGGTCTAGAACTTTGAGAAATCAAGCCGTTGAGGGATTTCTTGGAGGTCTTGGCGACGAGTGGGTTGAGGCTCTCGGGTCGGGTTTTAAAAAAGAGGAGGTGATTGAAATAGAAAACTCTAATCTTCCAACGCTTCTATCTTTGATAACTGAGACCTCCAATCACCCGCATAGCCAGGCAAGCTATCATCTGAATCGATAATAACCTCTGGGATACCGTCTTTATGGATAGCACTTTCCCTCTTTTTTATACTGCAAATACCAATAGCTTTTCTATCCCAAAGAGCACTGAATAAATCTTCATTCTCTTGAAGATCAGCGATTAGAAATCCTTGTCCTACGGGTTTTAATATAACTTTAATAACAACTGGCACAATAATTAAAATAAGATATATCCATCCATAATTATAAGCAACAAAGATAGAAGCTATTATCCAAATAATTTCATTCAGTAAAATCATGTAAACCCCTCCCGCATAACCAAATAAATTCCAAAAAGACGGCCTTGTAGAGCTTACTCCATGAAGCCACAATAAAAACATGTCCTTGATATGTCTCTTTAGCTTCAATTCACATCTGTTTTGTTTCAAAAGACTTTGTAATTTTTCAAATTCTTTACTCATAAATATTGTGATATTTTACCCATTATAGCACAAAAACCACCAAATACAGGCGGTCTTTACTCATTTGAGGCTCTCGGGTCATATTCTGATAGGTCTTTCTTGAATCTTTATCTGAATTTCTTTCTTTGAAGAAGCCTCTCGTTTTTCTCCTCTAATTGAGTAATTACGTCCCTAGCTACCCCACCCTCATCAAATATTTCAGAAAGTGTACTGAGACTCTCTAAATTAATTCTAACTTGACCGGAAGCAATCTTATAAAGTGAGACCACAAAAGGTTTATTTTGTGGAGCATCTCCATTTAAAAGTTCAACTATTCTAGGCAAACTTCTTTCATATACAGCTCTGTTACTTAAAAATGCTGAATAAAAGACTCGTATGGCGATCTTTGCAACTTCACGAGCGATTTGATCAACTCTCGATTGAGGAATGTTTTCTTCTTCCAAAGCTCTTTTCAACTTCTGAACTCTCTCCATAACATCACCATTCAGTATGCTCACTAAAATAGTACCGGGTTTAGGATATTTTTCCTTAGGAAGGATATCTTTACCTGCTAGTAAAAATCCTTCCGTGCCACAAAGAAATCTTAACTTTTTACCCTTATCACCTAAAAATTCACTTTCTAAAAAGTAAGTAATATTTATAAACATCCTGATTAAACTATACTCTCTGTTCATTTTATCCATCAGAGTATTAGACACCTGAACAAGTTCCTCGCTCCCTTCTTTTAAGACAACTATTATGCTCAGGTCAGATACGCCTACTACCGCGTCTCCTCTTGCAACACTTCCTATCAAATACATCGAAATAAAATTATCACCTAAAATATTAGGTAGAAATTTCTCCACTGATGCGACTACTTCAATAAAATCAGCGCTCATCTTTTCACGAGATGCCACATTAGTAATCTTAAGAGAATCTGCCATTTTTTGATGAGCATCCAGGACAGCTTGAAAATCACTCTCCCTAGCAAGAAGAGAGCCATTCTCGTATAAAATTTTAGAAATTACCTGTATACTTGTCTCTGTAAATTCCCTCACCTCAGTCATCTCAGTTTTTATTTTTAAGTGCCAATTTTTAAATCCATTTATTCCCCTTTCCGCGAGCACCTTCTTTCCATATTCAGTAAGAACATTCTCAACAGACGAATTTGCTAAAAATGTTTTATATATCTGATAGTCTTGGTACGATTTATCTAAAGTAAGATTACTTCTTGTGTGATGGTGAGTAGTTCTTTTACATAGCGCATAAGCGATTACGTTTTGCTGAGATTGCTCCCATTTTTGCAATTCATCTACTAATCCTGGCATATTTTGAATCTCTTCTTTTTCCATAACTACGGTACCTAAACCTTTCTTACCTTCTTTTTTCCCTTTACTTTCTTTAAAGGAACCCACAGTAGTCATGCCATCGCATAGATGTAGAATCTTATCTTTCATCTGGTGAACTAGATTAAGAAAAGCTCCATAATGATAAAGTAGATATTCATCGGGCGAATAGTTCTGTGCTGAATCTGCGAGAAGCTCATCCGAATTCTTGTTAACAAAGCTCATAGCCAAATCCATTTCTTTCTGCACTCTTTCAATTTCTCCAGAAAGCCCTGATACCCTATTCAATCTCGCAAGCTCATCAGAAAGACCTTCTTCAGCAATGGATTGCGGCTCGTCAGTTTCTTGTTTAAACACAGAAACTAAATTTGATGTTCTTAGCTTCTGAAAATAGTTCATAAATATAATATAAAAAATAAAACCGCTACAAAGCGGTTTTATTTCGAGCACTTTAGGGTGTTCGGGTCGCTCGATAAAACGAGCTTTGTGCGGGCCACTCGGGTTAAGTACCCACCGATGGGGCCGTTGAGGGGTATTTTAGCATCCTTTGGAAGGGTTTGCTGAGGCACCCGAGTCTAGGGCCTCTTTTTACCAAATGAGACAAATGAGACGGTTCCTAGGTGATTTCGGGAATAGTCTCATTCCACCACAATCTTTCCTCTCATTTCCATATGTCCTTCTCCGCACCAGACCGAGCAGAAGAACTCAAAAGTGCCCATTTTACTAGCAACAAACTCCACGACTGCCCCGTCGGGAGGAACGTCTTGATTCACGCCGAGATCAGGAATGACGAGGCCATGCTTCACATCAGCATTATGAATGATCAGCCTTACCAATTCACCTTTCTTAGCCGTAATGGTTGCTGGTTCCCAAACATATTGCCTGACACCCATATGGATCGTACGTTCAGTCACACCGTTGACTACCTCGGTACTGGGGGGTGGGAAGCTTCCTTCTGAACTACTAGAACCCATTCCTTTTGGCGGAAGACCGGGTAAAAAAGCTTCAGGAGCAACTGAGACCTGACCATCGCTTGCCGGATTATTTTTGGGCTCTTCGATGGGCTGTTGGCTGACGACATTGGGCAGTAATACTGGCACTTGTTCTTCTTCTGAAGGCTGAGAGGGTTCATTGGCTTCCTTGGAAGAAAAAGACTTATAAACCCACCACGAAACACCCTCCATAAGGGCGAGTACTAGAACGACGATAATAACTCCTTTCTTCATAGCACCTATCTCAGCTAGATCTAGAGTTCTGATTCAACTCTTTTCAGCAATACCGCGTTCGTCGCGACAATGATCGACGAAACGCTCATGAGTAAAGCTGCAAATTCTGGACGGAGCATAATGCCAAAACTCGGGTACAGGATGCCACCTGCAACCGGTATAGCCAGGATATTATAGATGGAAGCCCAGAAAAGATTCTGTTTCATTTTTCGCACCGTTGCTTTACTCAAGGTTATTGCCCGGAGTATATCGAGCGGATCGGATTTCATAAGCACCACTTTTGCTGTCTCAATCGCAACATCCGTACCGGCACCAATCGCGATGCCGACATCCGATTGAGCGAGTGCCGGGGCATCATTGATGCCATCTCCGACCATTGCTACGAACTTCCCTTCTTTTTGGAGTGATTCAACATAGCGAGCTTTATCTTCAGGAAAGACCTCTGCAAACAAGCGGTCAATTCCCAACTTTTTTCCAATGACCTCAACCGTCTTCTGATTGTCGCCACTGATAAGGGCTACTTCGATTCCGAGCCGCTTCATCCCATCAATAGCCCGTTTGGCTGTTGCCTTGATTGGATCAGTCACCGCGATGGCGCCAACTGCTTTTTTATCGACGGATATGAACATGAGCGTTTTACCATCGGCTTCAAGTGGTTTTGCCTGCTCGTCGATATCTCCCAAAGGAATATTGCGAAGAGCGAGGAGCTTCCGTGTTCCGATGGATACCGACTTTCCATCTACTTGTGCCTCAATCCCGTGTCCAGCAAGAGACATAAAGTTCTCCACCTTCTGCGTCAAAGCAATCCCCCTCGATTCGGCTTCTCCGATAATCGCCCGCGCGAGCGGATGATTGGAACGCATCTCCGTAACCGCAGCAACAGCAAGTAATTGTTCCTCCGAAAATCCAGTGGATACGATGATATCAGTTACTTTCGGCTTTCCTTCAGTAAGCGTACCGGTTTTGTCGAGTACGATAGCTTGAATCTTTGAGACTTGTTCAAGGGTTGGAGCATCTTTGATAAGAATGTTGTGTTTGGCGCCAAGACCCGTCCCGACCGCTACGGCCGTCGGGGTAGCCAATCCCAGCGCATCCGGACAGGCAATCACGACCGTGGCGATCGCGAAGGAGAGCGCGAGAAGAAGCGGCGCACCGACGAAAAAATACCAGATAATAAAGACCAGTAGCCCTGATCCAATAGCCCCAATGACCAGATATTTCGCAAATCTGTCCGCGATTCTTTGTCCAGGAGCCTTTGAGTTCTGAGCCGTTTCCACCAATTTCATGATCTGTGCGAGAGCCGTTTCATCACCAACCTTTGTCGCCCGAAAACGCAAAGAGCCGTTCTGATTGATGGAGCCACCCACTACTCTGTCTCCTGGTTTCTTTGTAACTGGGAGAGATTCGCCCGTTACCAGTGATTCATCTACGGCTGATTCTCCTTCGGATACTTCGCCATCCACTGGTATTTTGTCACCAGGTTTCAAAAGGAGTGCATCTCCTACTTTGACCTCGCTTGTCGGTACAAGTTCTTCCTTGCCGTTACGGATGATACGAGCTTGAGGAGGCACAAGATTGAGGAGGGCTCTCAGCGCATCTGTCGTTCCGCGACGGGATTTCATCTCCATCCAATGGCCGAAAAGGACGAAGGTGATAAGCATGGCGGCCGCTTCGTAATAGGAATCGGCACTCCCGATCAAAGTAAGTAAAACGCTGAATCCATAGGCTGCCGTGATGCCGACAGCGATGAGTACTGCCATATTCAGCGTCCTATTCTTCAATGCGAAGTATGTCGAGTAGAGAAAAATCCAACCAGAATAGAAGAAGACCGGCGTGGTGAGCAGAAAAAGAAGCCACGGCAGCGGAAGTGGAGATGGAAGATTGAGACCGAGAAACTCTGTACCCAGTGGCGAGTAAAGAATGATCGGGATAGTCAATGCAAACGCAAAGAAGAACTTATTGCGAATATCAATTTCCATGAGGCGAGCCATTTCCCGTCCAGCCAGTCCGGTATGATCCATGCCCATCGTCATCGACATACTCATTTTGAGCTTCGCCCAAAAACCCATCCCAGTCATGTCATGTGTGACGTGACCAGTGTGCTGACTATGATCCATAATTATTTGTGTTCGTTATTATGCCCATGACCCTTATGCATGAATAAGTGCATCAGTGGGCATAATAGGAGAACGAGATATGGTAATACTGAAAAAACATGTGAGGTATGATTTCTCAAGAGAAATACTAACCCGACCAAACCTATAGTCAAAATAATCCACCATGTCCTTCGAGAAAACGTTTCAGACTGTTCCATATAGTTTGAAAAAATGAATTAAACAAGCTCTCCGCGCTTCTCAAGCATCATATGGTGAATGGTCGCAACCTGGAGCCAGATGGCAATAAGAATAAGAATCGCGGCACAGAGTAAGGCATCTATTTTTGTAATTCCAAAAACAAGATTATCCGACCCACCTAGGATGGCGCCAGCAAACACAACGACTCCGACGAAACCGACGATAACACTTGCAACATGCATTAACTTTGAGGGTTTCATACTTTTAAATTGACTGGTTTATTAAAGAGAATCAACTACCTTTTTGAGCTTCGCCTCCACCTTAGCTGCAATAACAGCCAAGGCAGGGTTTTCGACCATGCTCATAGCAACCGTCGGGAGAATGGCTGATACAAATGTTTCTCCATCCTCTGCGTACACAATAACATTGCAGGGCAAAAAGAGCCCTATCTCTTTTTCACTTTTAAGGGCCTGGAAAGCAAACGGCGGATTACAAGCTCCAAGAATAACGTAGTTCTCATATTCGACATCGAGCTTTTTCCTGAGCGTCGCTTTTACATCAATTTCCGTGAGTACGCCAAACCCTTCTTTTAAAAGTTCTTCCTTTGTTTTTGATACTGCGTCAGCAAAGGAGAGCACCACTTTTCGTTGATATCCATATTTCATAGCTTGCTCTTATGAATTAATGTCTCTTTTCTTTGCCTCAAATTCTTCCTGAGTTATTTCACCTTTCGCATAGCGCTCCTTGAGAATGTCCAGCGCTGCGTTTCTGTTCTTTTCTACTCCCTGATTGCTCATCCGCTGAACAAATGCAACGACACCCCAAATGACGAAAACCCAAAAGGCAATCATCAAGACCCATCCGAAAATCATTCCGAATGACCCCAATCCGTACCCATAACCCCAATTACCCATCATATATCTTCACCTCCTTTCGTATAATTATTTATCATACGATTTCACCATCTTGAATACCTGTTCGAGCAATTCCTTCGATATTTTACCTTTCTTTGAATGAGAGACGCTCTTTAACTTTTCCTCTATGTAGTTCTGGATGAGTATTCTCTGGGCACTACGCAAGAGTCCGAGAGTAGCGGCATTGATTTGGAGGAGGTCAATGAGCGGTCTCCCATCCTCGGTCATGGAAAGTGTCTTCCGGATATTACTGGAAGCTTTTTTCAGACTGATACTCAATTTCTTGTCCATATTCGTATCATAGAAATTATTCTGGAGAGACAACCGGTTGTTGATACTTTAGTGGTTCAATGACGCAGAATATGCTCTCCGTTCGTCCCCGCACGAGGACATATAAGGACACAGAAAGGAAACCTATGGCCACGAGAGAAAGCTCCATACCCTGGAAAGGTAAGTAGGCAGCGGCACCGCCGAAACCCAGGAGGGCGAGTATCGGCAGCCCGCAACTCGCACAACCACTTCCTACCACCCCCAGAATGGAGCTCCCACCGATAGCCCAATGCATTTTCCCAGAAGATCGGATTGGCCGAAGACGCTCAAGCGTCAGCATGAGATTTAATCCCGTCAGCACTGCAACAATGATAAGCAGGAAGAGGCTCAGTCCGCTCATAGCAGTCCACATACCTACGAGGAGCGCAATAAGAATATCCCGTTTATAGACCAGAGAATGTCCTCCAAACAGCGCATCCTGCACGAGGCTCGCATTCATAAGATAAACGGCCGCTATGACATAGAGCATCGCGATGATGAACGTAGGAACAATGATTTTTGCAGACCAGATTTGCTTCATAGGCTATGCCTCCTTACTTACCGCTTAGCTTCTCCTCAATAATAGTCTTGAAGGCGCTAAATGGTTGGGCTCCCACGATAAGCTGACCTTCAATCTGACCATCCTTGCTCGACCTTCCGATAATCCATGACGGCGTACCAGATACCCCAGCTGCCGTGCCATCAGCCATATCTTTCGCTACTTCGTCTTTGAATTTTCCAGAGTCCAGACATTGCTGAAACTGATTCACGTTAAGTCCTAAGCTCTTGGCAATAACAGGCAATTCTGTGAGAGCAAGCCCGGTGCCATTCGAGGTAGTTTTCGCGAAGATCTGGTCATGAAACTTATAGTAAGTCGCATCATTCCCCAGGCTTCTCGCGCACTCAGCTGCTTCAGCTTCTTTCCCTGCGTTCGCATGAAAGGAAAGCGGGAAGTCCCGATAGACTAATTTAACCTTGCCTGTATCAATGTAATTCTTCTTGAGATCAGGCAGTAAATCAGTGAAGGTTTTTTTGCAGAAGGGGCACTCATAGTCGGAAAACTCGATCAGTGTCAGAGGCGCATTCTTGTCTCCCATGACCGGATCGTTATCTACCGACACCTTGACCGGACCGCTTGGCTGATTACTCGGCTGCTGCGCTGTCGGCGATGGATTTCCCGACGGTTGTCCTACTGCTGCCGATCCGACACTAACGCCTTTCTGAAAAGCACCGCCTGAAGAGAGGATGCTCGCGCTAATGATCAACCCGCCGAGAAGAATTGATCCGGCAATGATCCAGGCTGCTTTGCTTGGCATTTCCTTTTCTTTCCTCATCTTGATTGGCTCTCTTATCTCACCTTCCTCTGACTTGTACCAGTCTTCCATAGCAATAAGTATTAATTGGTTTTTTAGCTTAATCAGTTTTTCCTACGGTATAGGAGAACATCATCCCACTTTCCGCATGCTCGAGAATGTGACAGTGTGCGACCCATGTGCCCGGATTGGAGGCGTCGAGCAAGATGTCTACCGTATCGCCCTTGGCTACGAGTGTCGTATCAACCCATGCTGGATTTTCGTTTCTTACACCGTTTGTCGAGAGCACCATGAGGCGCTGCCCGTGGAAGTGGATCGGGTGCTGCATTGGATGCATCGATTGCGGATCATTGAAGATGCGGATCTTTACCTTATCACCCAACTGGAAGTTCCAGTCCTTGATGTCCATATTCACCTTGCCATTTGTCTTGTCGACCAGCTTCCATTTCATCATGTTCGAATTTGACTGGGCATTCATACTGGCCATCGTGTCTTCCCACTCCAGAGCATCGCCATCATCACCCATGCCCATATCTTCGTCTGACATAGCCATCCCGCCACTACCCATCGAATGCATTCCCATCGGCATGCCCTTGCGCATCTCCGAGTTCATATCAAGCGAAAGGTTTAGACTCTTATCTGGGGCCTTGGAGAGATAAGTGTTCATGAGACCCTCCAACTCATTCACAACTTCTGTATTTGTCCGCAGTGTTGCAAATTCCTTGCTATAAGCAGGGGTGGCTACCTCTGAAGAAACGCTCACTCTTCCGAGTGCATATTCCTTCTCGGGCGTCTGGTGTTTCATGGCATATTCACCGGCCTTCTCGAAGAACACATCGACAACACGCCGTTCGCCGGGAGCCACCATCACTTGATCAACGAAAGTTTCCTTCTCGTACCTTCCGACATCAGCGCCGACGAGCTTCATCTTGGCTCCAGGAAGCGTGAAATTGAAGAGTCGTGTATTGGCAGCATTGGTAAGATAGAGACGCACTACCTCGCCCTGCTTGGCTGACAGTTGATAATCCGTTTCCCCGTTTATGAGCATCACATTGCCGAAACGTCCCATGAGCGTATGATCGGCTACCTTGGCATCAAATGGGAGCATGCCCTTTTCATCGAGAGCGATGTCATCGAGCGTGAGCGGAATCTCACGATTCACCGGCGACCAGTAGGCTGTATCTTTCGGAGTCACGATGAAATTGGCGTAGAGACCGGATTCCAAAGTATAGTCCGTCCGAACATGTGGGTGGTACCAAAATACCCCCGGATCAGAAAACTTAAGCTTATAGGTGAATGATTCTCCAATCCCGATCTCCTTTTGCGTCACACCCGGCACGCCATCGAAGGGATTATCCATTCGAACTCCATGGGCATGGAGGGTGGTCGCAATGTCACCCCCATTCTTCAGATTGATGGTGATTTCCGATCCTTCAGCAACACGAAGGGTCGGCCCCGGGATAGAGCCGTTGTATCCGAGCATTTTCACGGTACGGCCGGCAATGTTCTTTTGGATGGGTGTAATAACGAGATCTGTCGATTGGCCATCTTTTAAGTCAATGACTGAAGAAGAAGCTGCTTGTTTCAGATCTCCTGATGGCGAAGCATTCAAGCTCGAAGCTCCTTTTCCAATGGAATCGACTTCTCCCTGGCGGCTGACTATTCCATACCAAGCAAGCGAGCCCACAACGGCTACCACTACTACCACCCACACTACTTGTCTGTTGCTCATAGAGTTGTATTTATGATTTACGAAACTAATTAATGATTATTTACTTCTCTTAGAGAGTCATGAATGGTGAGAAATCACTCCCGCTTTTCTGGTATATCTCGTAGGGAGCTTGCTTCACGCCAGGCATACCGGGAGTTCCTATCGGCATACCAGGAAGACCGATGCCGTCGATATTCAGCTTTTCTGAGAGAAGCTTTTCAACGGCGACCAATGGCACATGTCCTTCAATAAAGTAATCTCCAATCACTGTCGTATGGCAGCTTTGCTTATCTTCTCCAATACCATATTGCTCCTTAATGGAACCCATGTTCTCGGTGGATTTCACGTCAACCTCATATCCTTGTTTCTTCAATTCTGCAACGTAACCGTTGCAACACCCACAATTCGGCGCTTTGTAAACGGTGGCCATTCGCGCTATCGGAACCGCCGCGGTTTCCACGCTGTCGACCGAGATAGTACCGGGTTCTGCACTCACTATTTTTTGCTCGGATCTTTCTTGACCGTACCACAAAAAAGATCCAAGTATGGCAGCAGCCCCTATGACCAATAATGATTTCCTATACTTCATACTCATTATTTGATTTGATTAT
Source organism: uncultured Bdellovibrionales bacterium (assembly GCA_964531045.1). Classification (GTDB taxonomy): domain Bacteria; phylum Patescibacteriota; class Minisyncoccia; order Moranbacterales; family UBA1568; genus UBA1568. The sequence continues at coordinate 13,127 of CAZHDL010000022.1, forward strand.
TTATCGCTGTTACTGGAAGTTCCTTTTCCATATTTTGACTGCTAAACTTTGCGAATTGGAAAAAGAGCACTGAGAATGCAACTACCATGACAAGCGGCGCTACCAAGGATGCGAAGTTTCTTCTCCCTGGCCGAAAGAAACGGAGAAGGAGCGAATTGCCCACGACAGAAATAGATGAGAGGGCCATGGCGAGACCAGCAAGCTCTGGCTTCAAGACCAGCCCAACCCCGGCAAACACTCGAGCCGCTACTGGAATACCCATCACATTGTAGAAGAGAGCGAAAAACATATTCTGTTTGATCTTTGACATGCTCTCTTTGGAAAGCTCAATGGCCGTCACCACATCATGCACATCGCTTCGCATGAGGACTATATCTCCTGCTTCCATAGCGACATCGGTTCCCGATCCCATGGCTACGCCTAAATCGGCTTGTGCCAACGCTGGGGCGTCATTAATCCCATCTCCCACCATAGCGACACGCTTCCCTTGTTCCTGAAGGTTCTTGACGTGCAGAGCCTTGTCTTCAGGGAGTACTTCGGCGAACACATTTGTTACACCAACCTGCGAAGCTATGGCATTGGCCGTCCGTGCATTGTCTCCCGTGATCATATAGACCTCGATTCCCATATTCAGAAGTTTCTTGACAGCATCTCTTGATGATTCCTTCACGGTATCAGCAACAGCGACCGCACCGAGAACCTTCTCTCTGGTAGCCAAGATCATAGCGGTTTTCCCTTGTTCTTCCAGGCGCATGAGTTTCCGGTTGATACGATCGAGTGGAAGCTGAATAACATCTGTGATAAGCCTGCGATTCCCAAAAAAGTACTCCGTATCGCCGATAATTCCTTGCACACCATGTCCCGGAATAGCTTTGAAGTCGCTTACATCTTCCAAGACACAGCCCTCCTCCTTGGAATATTCGTAGATGGCTTCAGCTAAAGGATGTTCGGAAAGCTTTTCCAAACTGGCGGCTATTTCAAGAACTTCATCTTCATCGGCATCATTGAAGGTAAGGATGTCGGTCACCTCAGGCTTTCCTTTGGTGAGAGTCCCTGTTTTGTCGAAGATGACGGCATTGATTTTGCAGGCGGCTTCCAACGCTTCACCACCTTTGATGAGAATCCCGTTCTCCGCACCCTTTCCTGTACCGACCATGAGTGCTGTCGGCGTTGCCAACCCAAGAGCGCATGGACACGCGATCACAATGACAGCGGTAAAGGCCATGAGAGCAAACGCCAAGGTAGCACCCAAGAAAAAGTACCAGACGACGAAGGTAAGGATAGCAATTCCAATCACGACCGGAACAAACCAGGCAGAAATGCGGTCAGCAAAGTTCTGAATCGGCGCCTTCGAGCCTTGCGCTTCCTCAATAAGGCGGATGATTTGAGCCAACGCTGTTTCGCTTCCTATCCGAGTCGCTTCAAACTCAAAGCCACCAGTCTTGTTGACCGTTCCACCAATCACCATATCGCCTTCGTTCTTTTCGGCCGGGATGCTTTCTCCGGTAATCATGGATTCATCAACCGCCGAAGATCCTTTCGTGATTTTCCCATCGACAGGGATCTTCTCGCCGGGACGGACAATAATAATATCTCCATGAACGACTGCATCTACCGGCACATCGAGTGTTTCACCGTTTCGCATCACCCGAGCTGTCTTGGCCTGGAGGCCCATGAGTTTTTTAATGGCATCAGAAGTTCTTCCCTTGGTTCGTACCTCGAGCCACTTACCCAGAATGACGAAGGTGATCAGAAAGGCGGCTGTCTCAAAGTAGAGTTCTGGAATTTTTTCTCCATTCTGACCAATCACACTTCCGTTCTGTACCACATACAGAACGAAGTTAATGAGGCTGTAGAAGAAGGCGGTCGATGTTCCGATGGCAATCAGACTATCCATGTTGAACGTCTTCATCTTGAGAGCAGACCAAGCACCCTTATAGAATCCGGCGCCGATAATGAACTGGATCGGAATCGTAAAGAGCAGTGAGAAAACTCCGACATACGGCAAGAGCGTCGTTTTCCCAGGGATTGCGAAGAAGTCGAATAGCATGAAGTAGAGCATCGGGACGCTCATGGTAAAACCGAAAATGAACTTATTGAAGTAGCTACTGATTTCCTTATCGCGTTTGCGCCGTTCATACTCAGTGTCCTTCGGATCGACTTCTTCCGCTTTATAACCCGCCTGTGCAACCGCCTGCTTCAAGGAAGCGATCTGGATTTTGTTTTCATCGAATGTGACCAATGCCTTTTCAGCAGCGAAATTCACACTGGCTTGTTTCACGCCTGGCACCTTTTTGAGCGAACGCTCAATCAGATTTGCACAGGACGAACAGTGCATGCCAAACAATGAAAGGCTGATGCGTTTATTCGAATCGCGTTGAGCCTTTCCCTGCATATCTTTTTGAGAAGCCAGCGCTGTCCCT
>CAZHDL010000023.1:0-394 GCA_964531045.1 uncultured Bdellovibrionales bacterium
GGTTGCAGTGCCGTTTCTTTCTTACCCTGCTTGAACGCATACAGTCTATCACCCACCACTGGGTGACCAAGAAATGCCATATGGACACGAAGCTGATGCGTGCGACCAGTCTTGGGAGAAAGTTCTACCAAGTCATAGTCTTCGTATCGAGCGAGTACCCGATAGGCTGTAAAAGCCGTGCGGGTATTACCAGGTAATGTACCAGTGTAGGTCTCCGTATCGATAGCTCGACGCTTGAGCTCACCAGGTTTACGAATGAGAGAGGCGCTCACTTCGCCCGAGAGGTTCGGCAGATGACCAGAGACCAAAGCAATATAGGTTTTTTCAACCGTACGATTTTGGAAAGCATCCTTCAGAGCCACGAATGTATCATCATCTTTGGCTATCACAATGA
>CAZHDL010000023.1:404-638 GCA_964531045.1 uncultured Bdellovibrionales bacterium
GCACAATACCAGGACGCATGGCATCGCCACCTACCAGAGCAAGAGCGGGGTAGTGCTTGAGAATCCACTGTGCCACCGTACCACGATGTAAACTCCCTCCGTGGTGCATCTGAATACCGGCTGGCTTATCGAGAATCAAAAAATGTTCCTGCTCAAACAGTACCGGTATGGTAATATCCCCCTGTAATGGCTCTAATTCCTCCTGTTTGGCAAAAATATCTTGCGAAAAGGTCA
>CAZHDL010000023.1:648-14811 GCA_964531045.1 uncultured Bdellovibrionales bacterium
TTTAAGAGGATGCTACCGTCATTGATGAGACGGGTCACTTTTGCCCGAGAAAGGGGCTCCTGCTCTGGTAATTTTTCCTTCATGAGATCTGCGCAGGCACGGTCAATTCGCTCGTCATTTAAGTGACGGGGGATTTCGAGAGAAAAAAGAGGGGAAATAGTCATAAGCGTTCTAGACGTACTCTATCTCATTAGCGTGTTTTCGCCTATAATGCAAGTAATTAACCGAAAAAACGTATGCGTATTGCTTTTTTTGAAGCCACTCAAAAAGATGAGGCTTACATCCGAGAACACTTGAGCGCTCACGAAGCACTCTTTTTCACGGAACCACTGACCGAAGAAACCGCCTCCAAGGCGGCTGACTGTGAGGTAGTTTCGGTCTTTATTTATTCGGTAATTACCGAAGCTGTCCTAACAAAAATACCCCAAGTACAAGCCATTTTAACACGCTCGACCGGCTTTGAGCATATCGACGTCTCTGCCTGCAACACTAAGGGCGTCGTCGTCGAGAACGTTCCTTTCTATGGAGAAAATACCGTGGCTGAGCATACGTTTGCTCTCATCCTGGCTCTTTCCCGCAATGTACATAAATCCTATGCTCGAGGATTAAAAGGAGATTTTTCCATTGAAGGATTGATGGGCTTTGACCTCAAGGACAAAACACTCGGGGTGATTGGTACCGGTCACATCGGTCTCCATGTCATCCGCATCGCCAAGGGGTTTGGCATGCACGTGCTCGCCTACGATACGCAGAAAAATACCTTTCTGTCCGAAGTGCTGCACTACAAATATGCTCCACTCGAGGAAGTACTCTCCCAATCAGATATCATTACCCTTCATGTACCCTACAACAAGCATACACACCATCTGATCAACCAAGAGTCTATACAAAAGATCAAGCCGGGAGCACTCCTCATCAACACGGCTCGAGGAGGTATTGTAGAAAACGAAGCACTCGTTACCGCCCTCGACACGGGTATTCTCTCCGGAGCCGGACTGGATGTTTTGGAAGGAGAAGAAGCCATCAAAGAAGAGAATCAGTGCCTTCATGTAGAGTGCAGCACCGATGCTGAGAAACATACTCAAAATCAAAATCTCCTCTCTCGTGACAACGTTGTTTTCACCCCCCATATCGGGTTTTACAGTGAAGAGGCCTTACAACGTATCCTTGATACCACCATCGAAAACATTGAACAATGGGCCCTTGGCACACAGAACAATCCTGTTCCTGGCAGCCTCCCGTCGAAACAGTCCTAACGCAAAAATCACTTCTGAAAAACCTCTGGAAATCCGGAGGTTTTTTATTACACCACGGAATGATTCATTGTGTCCAAATATTGTCTTTATACACTACATGTAGTTGAATATCTTCTTTGTATCAAAAAAATTAGCGTATTTACCCGCCTAAAATGCCGCTATTTGACAGCCTCTTTTTGCCCGCCTATTATAGGGAGACGACCCTGGTCGTGCTAATCAATTTTTCACACAAAAATATGTCACAAGATGCTTGCTGTGGTGGTGGAAACTGCCAAGACGAAACACTCGATCTGCCTGGATTTTTTCCGATTATCGGGAAAAATGTGCCTCACCTCGAATTCGATTATTTCCACAAGGAAGGCTTTCATCGTTCTCATTTTTCGGACTTTCATGGCAAGTGGGTTATCGTCTTTTTTTACCCTGCCGACTTTACCTTCATCTGCCCAACAGAATTGGAAGAAATGCAGAAGAACTACCAGAAATTCCAGGAGCTCGGTGCAGAGGTGCTCTCCGTCTCTACCGATACCAAGTTCACCCACAAGGCCTGGCACGATCACTCTCCAGCAATCAAGACTATCGAGTATCCGATGGTGGCTGACCCATCCGGAGAAATCTCTCGTACCTTCGGTGTCTATATAGATGAGGGAGAGGATAACGGATTGGCGCTCCGCGGCTCATTCATCATCGATCCGGACGGAATCTTGCAGGCCTACGAAGTGCATGCCAACAATGTGGGGCGTTCAGCCGATGAACTCCTCCGCAAACTCGAAGCGGCCCGCTTCGTCCGTGAGCACGGTGGTGAAGTTTGTCCAGCCAACTGGAAGAAGGGCGGAAAAACCCTCAAGCCTGGCATCGATTTGGTCGGTAAGATCTAACTCTACATATATGTCCGATCTCTACACGCCAAAAGATTTCAAACACCTCCTTGGTCTCCCTGGGTTCTCCGATACACTTCTTACCAATCACTTCACACTCTACGAAGGGTACGTGAAAAACAGTAACCTCCTCATGGAGAAACTCGACACTCTCGAGGCTGGAACACCCGAATACTCGGAACTCAAGCGAAGACTGGGCTGGGAATTTGGTGGTATGCGCCTGCATGAGCTCTACTTTGGTAACATGACCAAGGAAACCACTCCTTTCAATGAGGACTCTGTCCTTGGGAAAAAGATTCTTGCCACCTGGGGAAGTCTCGAGGCATGGAAAAAAAGTTTCACACAGGTAGGTACTATGCGTGGTATTGGCTGGACAGTACTCTTGCAAGATAACGAATCCAAGGAACTCTTTCACATTTGGGTCGGGGATCACCACGAGGGTCACATTCTCAACACCACCCCTCTTCTCGTCCTTGATTGCTGGGAACATGCCTATATCACTGACTACGGCATCAAACGAGCCGACTACATAGCATCCTTTCTCAACGTTATCGACTGGCAGGCGGTCGAACAAAGACTGCGGTAAAGAAACTCACTCGTAACACTTCGCTTGGTAGTAAAATAAAAACCCTATGACCCTGAATCAAATCAGACGCCGCGACGGAGAACTCGTCCCATTTGACCGCTCCCGCATCGAGATGGCCATCAATCTCGCTTGTGATGCCACCGCCGAGACAGAGAAGGAATTTATTCCCAGCATGACCGATGACGTCATCGCTGATCTTATTCTGTCGTGTGGCAGTGGATCAGAAAGCCATGTCCCATCGGTAGAAAAAATTCAGGATCTCGTAGAGAAACACCTCATGAAGGAAGGGAAGTATGAGATTGCCAAGGCCTATATACTGTATCGTGAGAAGCAACAGGAAAAGCGTGAAGAGAAGAAGGAGAAGTTGGTAGAACAGTTCGAACAACACTCCCTCAAAGTCACCAAGGCCAACGGGTCGAAGGAGTTGTTTGACATGAAGAAAATCAAAGCGGTATTCGATCGTGCTGCTCTTGGCTACGAAAAGAACTGCACTTTCGCAGATCTCATAGAGGCCTTCAAAAAAAATATCGTCGACGAAATCAAAACATCTGACATCAGTAAATTGCTCGTCAAAACATGTGTTGATCTCGTGACTGTAGAAAATATCTTCTGGCAAAACGTGGCTGCCCGGATTCTCTTGGGAGACCTGTACAAGCAGGCCATCAAGAATCGCCAGCTGGAACAAAAGGATATCTATTCTCCCGAGGCCTATCAGGCGTTGTTTGATGACTACATCGCTCGAGGCTTGTACTACAAAGATTTCTACCAGTACTATTCGAGAGAAGACATTCTGGAGGCTGGCCGACACCTCTCAAAAGACACTGATACCAGCTACGAATACACCACCGTAGTGTCCTTTATCAAGCGCTATCTTCTCAATCCGAATAAGATTATTCGCGAATTACCACAGGAAATGTACATGTCGGTAGCACTGTTTCTCGCCATCCCGGAAAAACCTGAGAATCGCCTCGCCTTTGCTCTCAAAATCTACCAGCACTGTTCCGAGCAGCGCATTTCTTTGCCGACACCGACTCTTCTCAATGCCCGCACCAACTATCACCAGCTTTCCAGCTGTTTCAAGATCAATATCAATGATGATCTGCGCGCCATTTACCACGCCATTGAAAACATGGCTCAGATTTCCAAATTTGGTGGTGGCGTCGGAGTCTATCTGGGGAACATTCGTTCCCGTGGCAGTTCTATCCGTGGTGTCAAAGGCATGTCCGGTGGCGTCAATCCTTGGGTCAAGGTCATCAATGACACAGCTGTTGCCGTCAATCAGCTCGGCTCCCGACTCGGCGCCATCTCGGTCACCCTTGATATCTGGCACCTTGATATTCATGATTTCCTCGATCTCCAGACCGAAACGGGAGATATTCGAGCCAAGGCCTTCGATATTTTTCCAGCGGTTTCCATTCCAGATCTCTTCATGAAGCGACTGCAGGAAGACGGCGATGTCACGCTGTTTGATCCGCACGAAATCGAAGAACTGTATGGGAAGCGACTCCAGGACAGCTTTGACAAAGAATTTGAATCATTCTATCTCACTCTCGAACAAGACGAGCGAGTGACTATGAAAAAATCCGTCAAAGCCAAGGAACTCTTCAAAAAGTTTCTCAAGTCAACGGTGGAGACCGGTATGCCCTATGTTTTTTTCCGTGATACCGTCAATCGCCTGAACCCCAACAAACACGCCGGAAACATCTACTCCACACAGCTCTGCACGGAAATCTGTCAGAACACATCCGATACCAAATTTATCGAAGAAACTATCGAGGATGGTAAAATCATTATCCGCTACGAACCAGGGGACCTGGTGGTATGTAACTTGGCTTCTATCAATATCGCCACTGTTTTTGAAGAAGCGGTCATCGCCGATGTTTTCCCGGTGGTCATGCGCGTGCTCGATAACGTTGTCACCCTCAACTACTACCCCATCAAAGAAGCCGAGCGAACTTCCAAGCGCTATCGAAGTGTGGGCCTCGGTTATCTGGGATTGGCCGAATACCTGGCAACACATCAGCTGGCCTACGATAGTGAGGCTGCTCGCACTGAAGTGAATCGTCTGTTTGAGCGCTACACCTACTACACCTACCGCGCCTCGATTGACCTGGCTAAGGAACGTGGTACCTACGAACTCTACCCAGGCAGCGAGTACTCAAAGGGTATTCTCCTCGGACGAACCAGTGAGTGGTTTGAACAGAACACCCCTTACGCTGCTGACTGGAAGACTCTCTTTGCTGATATGCAATCCACCGGAGTCCGCTTTGCTTACCACACTGCTCCAGCGCCAAATACGTCAACCGCTGGAGTGGTCGGAACCACAGCAGCACTGCTCCCTATCTACAAAAAATTCTTTGTCGAGACCAACCTGTCCGCCCCGACACTCCGTGTTGCGCCGAAACTCTCCAAGGAAAACTTCTGGTACTACAAGGAGTACATCAACATGAACATGAATGACGTCATCGACATGATGGCCGTTATCTACCCCTGGATTGATCAGTCCGTTTCGTTCGAATGGATGATTGATCCCTCCCGTGTCAGCCCTGCACAGCTCTACGGGTACTACATGAAGGCCTGGGAAGGCGGTATCAAGACCGTCTACTATGTCCGCAGTCTCTCTGCTGAAGTAAAGGATGACTGTGTCAGCTGTAGTGGTTAGAAACAAACAGGGATCAATAAGCAGCAATCAACCAAAAGTCACCAAAAAATATGACCGAAGAAATGAAGCGCAATCTCATGTTCAACCCGAAAGGGGATGATGCGGTCGCTGTCCGCACCATCATCAAGGGAGCCACTACCGGCCTCTTTAACCTAAACGCCACCAAGTACCCTTGGGCCAAGTCGCTCTACCAGGTGATGATTGGCAACTTCTGGGTGCCGGAAAAAGTGTCGGGACTCAAAGATGATGCCCGCATGTTTCATGCCGATCTGACTCCCGAGGAGCAAAAGGCCTACAAAGGAATCCTCTCCTTCCTTATCTTTCTCGATTCTATTCAGACCGTGAACCTGCCGCATTTCGCCGACTACATCACTTCACCGGAGGTCAATCTCATTTTGGCGATTCAGGCCTATCAAGAGGCTATTCATTCTCAGTCGTATGCCACGATTCTTGAGTCAGTTGTCGAGAGCGAAGAACGTGACGAAATCTACTATTTTTGGCGCACCGATCCCACTCTCCTCGAACGAAACAAGTACATCGGTCAGATTTATCAGGATTTTGTCGACAAGCCTTCTGATGAGACCTTTTTCCGTGGCATTGTTGCCAACTTCCTCCTTGAGTCCATCTACTTCTACAACGGGTTTGCCTTCTTTGATACCCTGGTAGACCACATGAAGATGCTCGCTACCGGCCGCATGATTGCCTATATCCGCCGCGATGAATTGACTCACGTCACTATTTTTGCCAATATCATCCGAGAAATCCATCGGGAATTTCCAGCAATCTACAATGAGGATCTCATCAAGGAAATGATGGCCGAAGCAGTCAAGCAAGAAATCGAATGGGGAAAGCATATCTTGGGCAATAAGATTCCTGGTATCAACGGAGAAGCGACAGAAGGATACACCAAATGGCTAGCCAACAATCGTCTGGCCATGCTCAATATCAATCCGCTCTATCCGGAAGCCGTCACCAATCCCTACAAGCACCTCGATCGCCTGCAGGACACCAATGGAGACAAAGGAAACTTCTTCGAAACCACCGTGGTCAACTACACGCAGTCAACCAGCATGAAAGGCAGTTGGGACTTCTAAAAAAAGTCTCGCGAGAATCCCGGGTTCCTCCCGGGATTTTTTTTGTAAAAGAGTATGATATAATGCAAGGCAGATATTACTTTTTTGCTATGCATACAAAAATAAAAATGTTGTTTGTTGTTCTTGGTGTGTTTCTCATCGCCGGTACTGCCATACCAGCCGTACAGGCACAGGAAACCGGTCTTCAGTATCAACTCCTCGAAAAGATTCCGGGTACGGAGAATCTCGCCGGAAGCAATCTTCCTGATTACATCAGCGCCCTCTACAAGATTGCCCTTGTCATTGTCACTCTTTCGGCTGTACTCATGCTCTCTATTGGAGGCTTTCTCTATCTGACCAGTGCCGGGAACACCTCTTCCATGGGGAATGCCAAGGAAATTATCTATGATTCCCTGATTGGCCTAGTCATCGCTCTCTCGGCTTGGTTGGTACTCTACGTCATTAACCCTGACTTGGTAGAACTCAATATGGGCAGCCTCTCACCTATGGCAGCCTCCTCTCTCGCGACAAATACTACCCCAACTGGCCCAGCACCAGGAGGATACTATACCCATGATGAAGCAAAAAATGCCCTCTCAGCTGCTGGAATAGTGGTTACCTCATCGGGAAATTGTAGTGATATGAATAATCGAACATGTACTAGCCTCGAAACTATCCCAAAGTCAACCATTGAAAATCTCATCAAACTAAAGGCTGCCTGCGGGTGTAACTTCAATGTCACTGGCGGAACAGAAATAGGACATGCCACTCATGGAATCAATAGGCCAATTGTTGATGTTAGCGAAAATGATGCTCTCAATGCTTATCTAAAAAAACAACGCGATGCCGGCGTTATAGAAACAACTGACGGCATAAAAAAAATCTGCGCTTCAAAAAAATATATATCAGCCGCCTTTAATTGTCCGGGATTTTATGAGGCAAAACCACACTTTCATCTTCAATTTAAGCCATAGATAGATTTGTGTGCTATGGCCAAGAAATTTTTTTTCTTTTCTCTCAGCCTGCTCGTTCTGATACTTATTTTTTTGGGTGCCTACAATCTGGTCTTCAAAAATAACGTCAACGATCCTGTCGCTGATCCGTCCAAAAAAGTCTTTGAAAAGGAGGAAGAAAAGCCTTTTATTGCCGAAGGCATGGCCGAAAATCCCATCAATGAGAATATCTTAGGAGCGGCCATTGATGAAAAAAACACGCTCTACTATTACTCTCTCGATGACAATTCCCTAAAAAAGGCTACTGCTGAGGGGAAAAACAAAACCATCCTCTTGAGTAACCTCCCCGGGGAAGCCACTCGCATCCTCTGGTCACCCAAAAAAGACAAGGTGCTCCTTCTTCTCAAGCAACAAGAGCGCAGCCTCTGGTACTTTGCCCGTATTGACACCAAGTCACTAGTGCCACTCAAACCGGAAATTGGCCGCCTGGCCTGGGATAATTTTGGAGAAAAAATATTCTACCAGTACACGGATGGCGTTACCAATGAGCGAACACTCAATATTGCCAACCCTGACGGAAGTAATTGGAAAAAACTCGCCGATCTGGGCATGAACGACTTCTTTCTCGCTTCTGTTCCTGGAAGCGGTCTCGCCTCGTTTTGGAAGCGACCCTCCGCTCAAATATCTGGTTCACTCGAAGTAGTAGGGGTTTCCGGAGAAGCCCGCCGTACGTATTCCCCGGGACTCTATGGGGCAGACTACCTCTGGGCACCCGATGGTAAGTATGTCCTCGTGAGTGGGAGTGAGAGCGAACAAGGGAAAGACTACGCACTCCGTTTGGTTGACACTGAAGGAACAGCCAAAAATATCGGTATTCCTACCCTGATTTCAAAAACAACCTGGTCCAAGGACGGACAAACGCTCTATTTTGCCCTACCTGGCTCGTTGCCTGACACTGCTATCCTTCCCAACGACTACTTTGAAAAGCCTCTCCACAGCAAGGATACTTTCTGGAAAATTGATATTCGTACCGGGAAAAAGACCCGTTTAGTTGAGCTCAAGGAAACAACCCAGGCCTTTGATAGTAGTGACCTCTTTCTCTCTCCGGAAGAAGACCTTCTCTACTTTACGGATCGTGTCACCAAGCGACTCTATCGAATAGAACTATAGACAGTCTCAACACCCCCTTTCCGGGGTGTTTTCTTTTTTCCCAACTCTCTCACTGGCACGAAGCGAAAGTGCTAAGACCAGGAAAAACACATAGGCCAGATCGGTCTTGAAATAGGGGGTGTCGAGCAGACCGTACCCAAAAAAGAGGGTCCACAACGAGAGGAGAAGTAGTGCGGAGTAATACCACTCTTTCTCGCTCTGAAAAAAAGTCCTCCCGATAAGAACAAGGAGGCGCCCCATACAGACAAAAAAACCGATCGTTCCCAAGAGTCCTCCCGATAAAAAAAGAGCCAAGAAAAAGTTATGCGGCTCCGGAACAGCCCATTCGAGATAGGGAGGGAAAAAACGCTGGTATTCAAGATAGACGACCTGAAACCTACCGACCCCAATACCAAAAAGGGGATTGTCCCTGAGAATAGCTCCGGCTGCCTGCCAAATCATCATACGAGAAGCCAGAGAGGATCGAGTGTCCTGGTGAAGCAGGGCTTGCCATTTTTCACTCTGCCAATCAAAAGAAACAAAGCTTACTATCACAAGAAGAGGAATCGCCAGTACTACTAGATGATACTTACGCGCCCATGTCTTGTTCAAAAACAGCCCTCCACAAAAAATACTAAATGCGGCGAAAAGTGCCAGCCAGGTTCCATAGGAACGAGTTAAAAAAAGAACCGGGAGTGATACAGCTAATCCTCCGGTGAGAAAGAAAGAGTATCCTGACACCCATTTTTCCCGGGGGAGTGTCAAGAAAAGATACCCGATGATGAGCGGAGCCGGTGCCACAAAAAAAGCCAAGAAATTCGGAGAGGAGTATATTCCGGTCAAACGACCATCATAGGTCAGGTCCCCGGAAAAGAAAAAAGACAGACTGTATGCCGACACCGCCACAAGCATTCCCAGCCATACTCGCAACAAGAGTTCCCACTCCTCCCTCGTCTTAAGTGTCCACCAGAGTAAAAGACCAAAAAGAGCAGGAAAAACAAACCATGATTTGAGCAGACCAAGACCGGTCAGAGAAAAAGGATTTATCAAAAACGAAAGTCCTGCTCCCGCTACAAACAGCACCAGACCAAAAACAACCGTGCGATCCAGACGAACGCTCCCCCTCAAAAAACCGGTGGCCGCACCAATCGCTGCTACTACCGCCCATTCCGGGATATACACTGGCAGCCCAAACAGGGTTGTTTTGACATGTGCCCAGGGCAAGAGTAAAACTCCCGCGAGCAAAAAAAGAAATGGCCAGGTTCCTCTAGATTTTTCGATCATGACCATATGATACACCGAGTGAGAGGAGAAGGAGAAGGACCGGGAAAATATGTACCGAAAAAAGTGGCGTTTCAAAAAAACCGTGTCCCAGGAAGACAGCTAGAGCGGCGGCTGTTGAGAGCGCAAACACATTGTGCGAAGAACGAAGAGAATACACCAACCGAATAAACACCAGGCCAAACAAAAAAAGAAAGGAACCAAGACCGAGGAGGCCAAGCTCGAGCACAATATCCAAATACATATTATGGGCGTAGATAGGCTCTCGATACCCCGCTCCCGGCTTCACGAGCAGGGGGTAGTTTCCGAGGCCCACACCAAGAAGGGGGCGTTCTCCCACATAGGTGGCCGCCTCTCCCCACAGGCGCAGCCGCTCTTTATTTGATCCATCTTCCGCAGAAAAAATTGACATAAAGCGACCTCCAAGAGGCGTAGCGAGAGCGCCAAAAAATACAAGTACCAGAGCAAATATTACCCACCGTACCCGTTGCTTACTCCAAGAAAAAATTGATCGGTACCCGAAGAAAAGAACACCACCCCCGCAAAGCAGTCCGATATATCCTCCCCGAGAGAAGGAAAGGAGATCAGCCAAAAGGAGCACGACTGCGACAACAAACCAGAAGCGTCTCCTTTCTTTTTCTTCATAGGCAAAAGCAAGAGCAAAAGGAAGCGCCATACCCATATAAAAAGCAAACATATGGGGATCTGGAAAAATACCCGATGCCCGAAGCAGGGTCATCCCGGAAATATTGACCAAGAGACTCGGATGGAGAGCCACTGCCTGACTGAATGTATCGCCCAAAAAGAAGGGGAGGAGGCTATGTATGAGGAGCGAAAATATCTGCTCAACCCCAAAAAGAAACTGGAGCAAAAAAAGAAACAAGCTCCCGACCGCCAGAACTAAGGCACCGCCTACGAAGGCTCGGAGAACCAGCTTTTTTTCTTGGGGATACTCCCGCCAACGATCACACAGTGCGAGAAAGAGAGGAACAAACGAGAAGAGAAACAGGAGTTTTCTTTCAGCGAATGATCGTTCTTCTGCCCAAGCAAGAGAAATAACTGCCAAAAAAAGAAAGCTCGCGAAAAAAAATATCTCCCATCCTATCGGAAGAAAGAGTCGTTTTTTTACAAAAACAGTTACCAACCAGTACCCTGCTATGACAAGGGAAACCACTCGAATAAGAGCCAAATCTATTCCCTCCGCCGGTGAGAGCGCCCACTGGAAGGGAAGGAAAGCAAAATAAATAAGGAGGAGTAACTTCATAGGTGCTCACGATGAACAAAATGATGCATCAGTTTGAGTACAGTATATTCCCAGCGCGGACGATGTTTTTTATAGTACTGCTGCTGAGAAGCATAGAAATACTTTTTTTGGCTCTCTGGTGAAGAAAAGCTTTTTCCTCCCCGATGAGTAATTGCAAACCTCTCTTCCGAAACAATCGCCACTCCGAGGTCTTGCGCACGAACACACAAGTCCACATCTTCAAAATATAGAAAGAATCGCTCATCAAAGCCTCTTAGAGTCTGCCAGGTCTCTCTGTTAACAAACAATCCACCACCACTCACCCAATCAATTGTCTTTGGTGGGAGCTGTTTTACAAAAAACGTCGCCATGTTCTGCCACACAAGCCTGGTCAGTCGAGGCGCTTCCCCCTTACTCCACGCTTCTGGCTGACCTTGCTCATCAAGAAGTGTCAATCCCAAAAGGCAACCTTCTGCCTGCTGCTCAAAATATTCCTTCAGACCGCCGAGTATTTCTTTTGTCCAGAGTGTATCCGGATTGATACACCCTATGACTACCCCACGTGCCACTCTTACCCCCTCATTGGTAGCTGTGCCAAAACCACTGTTTTCTGAAAGATGCCTCACAGAAATTCCCCACTGTCGTGCCAACTCTTCAAGAACTCGTGTTTCTGATTGATCATTATTTACTACCAATACTTCAAACAGATCCCGGTGTTGCTCGTATGAAAAAAGCGACTTCAAAGCCGCTGCCAGCTCGAAGGCGCTGTGATAATTCACAAATATCAGCGAAAAATAGGGGTTATTTGGCATGATAAAAGTCATCGTATGCCCGACGCACCACTTGTGCTTCGTCCCTCCCCCGCACAACATCCCAATAATTTTTTAGCCTCCGTATTGTAACATAGAAAAACAAGTAGGGCTTCTGCCAGAAAAGGGCTTGTTTTTGAAAAAACAATAGGCCCGACAGTACGAGATAATACAGCTTCTGCGTGTTGGCTTCACTCTGTTCGCGATGCCACACCAGAGCCCGAGGAACCACGCGCAGGTCAAATCCGGCCTCAAGCGCCCGGAGTGAGAAGTCAGCGTCCTCATAGTAGAGAAAAAAACGCTCATCAAGCAATCCTATTTTTTCAATCACTTTCCGTCGTATCAATAGAGCACAGCCTGTCATGCATTGGCTTGAATACGAGCTTTTCTTGCTTTCCTCTTCTTGAGACACCTCATGCACAACACGCATTCTCGACCAGCGCACCCGCCCCTTCCCGAACCACAGTGTTTGATCAGGACGCAGTATCCACGGACTAAGAAGTCCCGCTCGTCCATACTGCTCTCCCTCTGCCATAAGAAAAGAAAGGGCCTGAGGATCCGCCTGGGCATCATTATTAAAAAGCCACACCCATTCGGCACCCTGAGCAAGAGCCGCCGCTATACCAACATTCATACCGGCGGCAAACCCCTTGTTCTCGGGATTGCGGATGAAAGAGCATTGTGGAAATTTAGCCTCTGCAGCCTCGAGAGAGCCATCATGAGAGTCGTTATCTACCACCACAGTGAAAAACCGCTCATAGCTTATATTTTGAAGCGAAGAGAGGCATTGGGGCAAACAATCTTTGCCATTAAAGTTCAGAACAACAATCCCCACGAGTGGGGCAAGATTTCCCATAGGAAAGAGACATTCTTAGGGGACAACGGTTTCAATTCGCTCCGATTCCGAAATGGATCGTTCTTCTCCTTTTTGGAAAAGACTAGCAATCTCATCTGGACTAATGGCGCGAGTCAGCCAAAGCATCCCTCCGTACACCGCCATAGCCACAATTCCCGAAAGGAGGAAAGAGTAGGGCTCCAAAAGAACGAGTGCTCCCGCCATCGTTCCACCCGAAAGAAGTACTCGCCAGATATTTTCAAATGATGGTCGGTATTTAACCAGTCGATAGGTCAAAAAGCCGGTCAAACAAACGACCAACGCCTCTGTGGCGAGTGCCGTAATGGCTGAGCCAATATAAGAAAAACGAGGAATGAGCACTACATTAAGAGCAATATTGAAGAAAGCAGCAAAAATAAGGGTCTGCATGAGCTTCTTTTGGGCATTACTCACAATAAGCAGCATATTGAAGTAGCTTCCAAAAAAGATGAAGGCTAGTCCAAAAATAAGAATTCTCAGCACCAACACGGATTCTTGGAAGCCGGTACCGGAAACGATAGCGATAATATCGGGAGCCAAAAACCAGGTGCCTGTGATGACAGGAACAATGACAATACAAAAAACTTTGAATGTCTTATCAGCAATTTCCTCAAAGCGCGCCCGCTGAGTAAAGATATAGCGTGAAAGAAGGGGGAGAATAAGCCCAGAAAGCATCGCTGGGAAGAAAATAAGATTCTCCATGATTTTATAGGCCACATTGTAGATACCAACATGGGCATTTGACTGCAGTACCGAAAGAAGAATGGTATCCATCTTAAAGTAAGCAAACGTGATAATTGCCGTAATGCCCATTGGGAGGGAATTTTTCAAAAATTCACGCCAGTAGGCATAATCAAACTGCAGACGAAACGTGGCATAGCGACGGCTCAGTATAAAAGCCGTACTCGCATTGAAAGAAAGCGAAATAATAATAGTACAAGCAATGGGGAGGAACCCCCAGTCATTCCGCACAATAAGCAAAATAAGGCCTACCTGAAGTATTTTTCCCAAAAACTCCACCATGGCTATCCGATCCATGGCTAGATTTTTTTGAAAAATAGCATTGAGCACAAAGGAAAAAGTGGAAAATACCGTAGCTAGGGCCGCAATCAAAATTCCAATTTCCACTTCTCGACTGTATCCAAAAGAAAAGACCACGATGGGCGCCACCACCAAGAGGAGCAGTGAGGCTCCCAGACGAAGTGCCACCACATTACCCAAAATCTTCCCCTCATCCGCTCCCTCTCGCGATATTTCTCGGGCGGTCACCGAACCAAGTCCCAGGTCTGTCAAAGCGGTAAAAAAAGCAAAAAATGCCAGTATAGTGGCATACTTCCCAAATCCTTCCTGTCCCAAATACCCCGTCATGAGACGGATAGAAAATAACGAAAGCACCACTGTT
>CAZHDL010000024.1:0-7444 GCA_964531045.1 uncultured Bdellovibrionales bacterium
GCTAGACTCCCGACTACGTTAATATACTCCTTATAGGAGCAGACACTTTTATGAAAAAAGGTATCCACCCAACTTACTACGCCAAGGCAACGATCACGTGTGCTTGTGGTGCCGTACTCGAAACCGGCTCTACTGTTGAGTCCATGCACACAGAAATCTGTGCCCTCTGTCATCCGCTCTACACTGGCAAGAAAAAGGTCATCGATACGACTGGTCGTGTTGATCGCTTCAAGAAAATGACTGAAAAGTCGCAGGCCAAGCAGGTAGCCCGCAAAAAGGCTCCTCGCGTCAAAGAAGTGAAGGAAAAAAAGACCTTGAGCGTCGCTGCTTAGCGTTGTTTGTTTCCTTTCTTGCTGACGACCCCGTTAGACATCTTTCCTCCTCATCTTACAAAACGTCGCAGAAAGCACATAAATCCCGTCTCATCGGGATTTTATGTTACAGTAGAAGAAGAAACACCCTTGAAATCTCACCTCTATGAACGAACTCCTCATCGAAATTGAACGTGAATACGACAGTGTCCAGGCCGCCCTGAGCGATCCTTCGGTGGTACGCGACAACAAGCGTCTGGCCGAACTGGGCCGTCGTAAAACCGAGCTTGATACCATCATGGAACGTATCGGGCGTTTTCGTGCTATCGAAAAAAGCATGCAGGACAACGCAGAACTGACCCAAGGGTCAGACGTTGATCCGGAGCTCAAGACCATGGCCATGGAAGAAAATATTGCCCTCGCCGAAGAAAAAATCGCTCTCGAGACAGCTCTCACTCGTCTCCTTATTCCTAAAGACAAAAATGACACCAAAGATATCATCGTGGAAATTCGTGGCGGTGCCGGAGGAGACGAATCATCCCTCTTCGCCGCAGAGTTGTTTCGCATGTATGCCCACTACGCCGAACAGCAGGGCTGGCGCATCGAGATGCTTCATTCCAATCAAACAGAAGTAGGTGGATTCAAAGAGGCGGTTTTTGAAATCAATCGTGGGAGCAGCCCTATTTCCGTGTATCAAAAAATGAAGTATGAATCCGGCGTCCATCGTGTCCAGCGTGTCCCCGAAACAGAAAAGGCCGGCCGTATCCATACTTCCACCGCTACGGTGGCTGTTCTCCCTCAAGCTGAAGACGTGGAGATCACCATCAATCAAGCCGATCTCCGTATCGATACCTTTTGTTCTTCCGGACCTGGCGGACAATCCGTCAATACCACCTACAGCGCCGTCCGTATCACTCATATGCCGAGCGGCTTGGTCGTGAGTTGTCAGGATGAAAAATCACAGATCAAGAACAAAGACAAAGCCATGAAGGTGCTCCGCTCCCGTCTCTTCCAGTTGGAAGAAGAACGCCAGGCCAAAGAGCTCGGAGACGCCCGAAAGAGTCAAATCGGCACCGGTGACCGCAGCGAAAAAATCCGTACCTACAACTATCCACAGGATCGTGTTACTGACCACCGTATCAAGGAGTCCTGGAGCGGTATTCCAACCATTCTTGGCGGCAATCTTGATCCTATTCTCGATGCTCTGGAAACTGAGGATATCAAGCGTAAGTTGGAACAACAGGGGCGCTGATACTGCCATATGATAACTCTCCAAAAACTTCAGGCTCGTTTTCTTCCTCTGCTGGCACCGGAGGATTTTTTTCTCCTCGTCGCCTACGCAACCGGAAAAGAAAAAGTCTTTCTCCTTGCCCATCCCGAGTATGTACTTTCAGATGATGAGCTCGAGAAAGCGATTGTTTCTCTTACGCGACGACTGAAGCATGAGCCAGTAGCCTATATCGTCGGTCACAAAGAATTCTACGGACGTGATTTTCTTGTCACCAAAGAGACACTTGTCCCTCGTCCCGAAACAGAGCTCTTGGTTGAGCGGATACTTACGCAAGTATCAACGGGTAATGAACGACTAACCCAAGATAGCACTCCAGCAAAAATTGATATCATTGATATCGGAACCGGGAGCGGTAACATCATCATTACTCTCGCAAAAGAAATCGAAAAAATACACCCGCTCTCGGACACGCGGTGTTATGCTGTTGATATGTCACACGGCGCACTCGCTGTTGCTAAAAAAAATGCAGCCCATCATCATGTTGCAAAAAAAATTCTTTTCTTCGAAAGTGATCTCCTACAAAAAATTTCTCACGTGCTAAAAAAAGATCATCATCTGATTATCGCTGCCAACCTCCCCTATCTTTCAGAGGCCATATACAAAGAGAGCGCCCACGATGTCCAATCCTATGAACCACAGAGTGCCCTCGTAAGTGGATACGATGGACTCGATCATTACCGACGACTCCTCATTGAGCTCACTTTTCTGAAACGAAAAGATCGCACGACCGCACTTTTCCTCGAAATAAGCCCGGAACAAACTCCGGAAATCAGCGCTCTTATCCGAAATACTTTTCCACAAGCAACCTTACTCATCCAGCAAGACTTGAGTGGTAAAGATCGGCTCGTAGAAGCCTTTTTGTAGCATCGTAACGCACCACTGACACTCATCAAAACAGCACAAACAAAAAGCCCCGCTTACACGGGGTTTTTGTTTTGGTTTTCCAAAAAGATTCCAGGCAAATTATTTGCGCTTGGTGGTCTTCTTAGCGGCCTTCTTCTTGGTTACCTTCTTTGCAACCTTCTTCTTTGCAACCTTCTTTGTTGCCTTCTTGGCTGTCTTTTTCTTTGCTGCCATAATACTCACCTCCTTCTAAACCTCTGTTCTTTTCCTGCTCCGTACGTTCACGAAGCGTTTAAAAACATGAGGACTTTTATTTTTTTATTTTTCACAACACAAGTTTTTTATTGTGTGTGATACAGAAAGTTCTTCTGTATAAATTTAGTATACTCTTTTTTTTGTAAAATGAAAAGGAAAAATAAATACTGTCAACACTTCGATAGCAATGATGACAAAAAAAATTATACGAAGAACATATCATCATCGTTTTTTTAACTCCATGCACGATTATTCATACGACACTCATGCTATTCGTTGTATTTTGAACAAACAAACACGTACCACGAGATACGTCGCACAATATTCATCTGACTGTGCCAATGCTCTCCGCCAATCGGCAAAAAAAATAGCAGGTATTTCCCCCAGGGCAAGCCCTGGACTCAAAAACGAACTGATGTTCGTTTCTGTCCGCGGCAAGCCGCGGGGTATTAATCTTGATTGTACCAGCACTCTCCGCCAGCTAGCGGACGGAAACGAAAGCTTGTCTACCTTCGGTACGGTATACTCTCATTTCACTTACTTCGTTTGATAATAAAAACATACATTTATTTTTCTCGCCTCACTGCCCACTACTCTCTTTGCTTTCGTTCACAGTGTGTATTAAAATTTTTTTCTCGTCACAGTCATTTTTTCACGCAATAACGCATTCCAAACAACTGACACACTCTTTCCCTCATTCAGGGTCGGTAAAAACCGAAGTAAAGCCAAAAATAGGCTCTTTTGTCCAGTTGACAAGCGATTTCTGCCGTTTTAGTATGAAGGAACAGGGGGTCGATATGGCCGAAGAAAAGCCTCAAAAACTTTTCCGGTCACAGGCTTCAACGCAAGCAGAACTTTAAAAAACATCAAAGAACCTAGGAAGAGAGGTGAAATACCATGGAACACCAAGATCCAATGTTTGAAGAAGAGACGTCCGCCAATCAGGCGAAAGCCTGGGTTCAGGAAAATCTGCGCATTCTGGTCAGCATTTTTATTGTTGCCGCTATCGCATTTGGCATCTACTCATACTCGCAGCGGACAGAGATCGTTGCTGATGAAGACAGTGCACTCCTTGATACCAATGGTGATATTCTGGAAGAAGAAGCCGGGGAAACAACTGATTCGATGACCAAATCGACCACCAGTATAAAAACTGATGTTGTTGTTACTCCAGAGCTCAGCCGCGAAACAGAAGGTTCTTTTGTGGAACAGGCAGAACGTGGAAACGGAACGACTCATCTCGCCCGTCGCGCACTCGCTCATTACCTCGAAAAAAACACTGATTCATCACTGACCGCCGAACACAAGATCTACATCGAAGACTACCTCCGCAAAAACGTGCCCCAGCAGGGCGCACTCCATGCCGGTACCTCCGTTGAATTCTCAAAGACCCTGATTCATCAGGCCATTGAGAAGTCGAAGACCTTGAATGACAAGCAGTTGCAGAACCTGAAGAAGTACTCCGCTCGTGTTAGCGCTTACCGCTAAGACCGTTATCGAAAGTCGAACCGTTCTTTTCTCTAGAGAAAAATAAAACCCCGCAACGGCGGGGTTTTATGTTTTCCGCAACACTCTCTAGCGTAGGAACACCAACACATCTCCAATTTTGACGGCATCCAATGCCCCCGCGTTCAATTCAAGCACCCGATTGACGGGGCGATCAGGCATGTACACCTCCCTGCTCTCAGCTGGAACACGGTGTTCTATCCGCACAACCGTATCACCATCGAGCCAGGCAATATCAAGAGGAAACTGCATACCCTTCATCCAAAATCCATACCTCCCAAAAGAAGAGAAGACAAACAGCATCCCGCAGTGTTCGCAGAGACGCTCTCGCTCACCCAGTCCCAAAGCTCGCTTGGCATCCGTATCGGCAATTTCCAGTTGATACTCGGTCGTGCCTATGCGCACCCGGGTCGGACTCGCTTCTTCCGGGAAAGCCTCTGCCTGATACCACCAGAGCCCGCCCAAGAATAATAGCGCTCCTATACCCAGAAGAAGCAAATTCTTTTTTGATGTCGTCATAGAATATGTTTTTGTTTTTTTGTACGCTCAGCCACAAAACTGAGAAACAGCAAGATAAGAGACAAAATCAGCAACAACGCCACGAATTTTCCTACCGACTCGGTCAGGAGAGCAATCACAGCAATGAGTCCCGTAAACAACGAAAAGAACCAGGCGATATGGCCCTCGGACCAGCCGAGTTCCCGGAGCTTGTAGTGCAAGTGTCGCTGATCTGACTGAAATACAGACACTCCGGCACGCAACCGCTCCCCAATAACCCATACAGCATCAACAATCGGCAGCGCCAAGACCAGAAGTGCTGTGGCAATTTTGGTACCGGCGATAACCGCCAAAACAGCAATAAGAAAACCAAGAAATAATGATCCGGCCGTACCAGCCAAAATACGAGCCGGGTGAAGGTTGAAAAACAAAAACCCCAGGGCGCATCCGGCGGCCGTGAGAGCCAACAGCGCAACCGGCGGCTGATTAACTTCCGGTTTCAGACTGAGAAAAAAGACTGTCAGGAAAGCGAGACACGAGACACTCCCCAATAACCCGTCGAGACCGTCCAACCAATTAACGGCATTGAGAACCAACACCATCCAACAAAGTAGAACCAGAAAACCCAGCATAACAGCGAATACCCCTTCTTCCGGTATGACAAAAACTTCTCCAAAGGGATTTTTGATAGTAGTAATACGAATACCGAAAATAAATACTACCGCCGTAATAGCCACCTGAAAAAAACCCTGCACTTTGAAGCTGAGCTCCTGAAAATCATCCCAGAGTCCAACAAAACCGATCAGCACCCCACCGATGAGCAACCCGAGAATCTCCCGACTGATAACCAAATGAGCATCCAAAAGGACCGTCAGACCAAATCCTACTACCAATGCGGCTCCACCAAGCCGAGAAATTTTCTCTTTTTTTGCATGTCGCTCCCCCTGCCGCCACCAGGGTCGCTGAAACCATGAAAAAGAAAGAAACAGGAGAGAAAAACCAATGGTCAGCGCAAAGGCCGTAAAGAGAGGCGGGAGAAAAAGATCGAATTGCATAGGCATCGTATAGTCTAGGGTAACTCTCCAAAAAGACTCTCTACTCTTCTTTAGTAGTTAATAAGAACCACCCCAATACTGGCCACGAAAAGCCCTCCAGAAATCATCCCTGCTGAAAGAAGCAAGAGGTAGGCCGCAATGCGCTCTGAGCGCTGATAAAAATGTCTCGCCAGAAACAAGTGCCCGAGTAAAAACAATGTTCCAAAGACCGGCAAAGCGTATGCCTGCCACCACACCCCAAGCAGATCGACTCCAAAATACACATTGTAATGCAAAACAATTAACGCTGCGCTCGGCCGAATGAAATACAGGAAGAGCCCAACGCTGAACACAAGAGGCAGGAGAGCCGAAACAGCCAGTGTCTTAGCCAAAATATTTTTCCCAAAACGAACCCCGCTATTGGAACGAGCCAGTGGATATTCCCAGTTGTTCTGAATGTCCTCCGGCATAGACACATCGTTCATCGATAATTTACCCTCGCTGCTCCTCTCCCTCTCCGCTCTCAAGCGGAAGCAGTGGTGCACCTTCCCCTCCCAATCGGGCATGTTCCAACTGATCACCCACCTTCCCCAAATACTTCTCGGCATCTTCATACTTCTTGTGAGCATTCCCAATATGGTTCCCCAAGACATCAAATTCTTTTTCAAACCGCTCATACGCCCGCCCAAGCTTCTCCAGTTGTCCCATTATTTCCTTGGCCCGCTTCTCAATCTGAAACCCCTGCAAACCAAACAAAATAGTCCTCATGTACGCATAGAACGAATTGGGAGACACCGGAATAACTCGCCTCGTTCCCAAGTAATCAAGCAAGCCCTGCTCATCATCATCCTTGATAATAATTTCGTAGTACACATTCTCAGCCGGAATATACATAAGTGCAAAATCGAGCGTCCCTTCCTCGGGAACAATGTACTTTGAAGCGATGGCATCAATATGCTTTTTGACATCACTATAAAACTGACGGCGCGCCACCTTGCGCTCTTCATCCGTAGCAGCCGTAAGGACACGCTTGAAATTTTCGAGAGGGAACTTGGAGTCCACACTGATCAATCCACCCTGGAGACGGATGATAGCATCCACTGCCTCACCACTTTTAAAACTGTATTGCAAAGAAAAATTTTCTTTTGGCAGCATCTGCATCAACAAATCCTTGAGCATCAATTCTCCAAAACCACCACGAATTTTTGGTGCCTTCAAAATTTCCTGGAGAGATGCCACTTCTTTCCCTACTTCCAGAATCTTATCACTCGACTGACGCATCTGTTCAATCCCCTTTTGCACGTCAGAATACGAGCGAGCCGCCACATCAAGACGCTGATCGAGCCGCTTGGTATTGTCATCCAGACGGCGATCCAGTGTGTGCTGAAAACTGCCCAATTGCTGGTTGAGCGTTTGGGAAATAAATTGCATCCGCTCATCAAAACGCCGCTCCAGACCAAGCATCTGAACGGAAAGTTCGCTGGCACCACCTACTTCCTCCTTACGGGAACGATAGACAAAAAAAGCTAGTCCAAAAATCAGGCTAGCCACAGCTATTCCCATCACTATAAAAACCCACGTTGGCATATTTTTCTTTTTACCAAAAACCGCTATTTCTTCAGGCCGGCAATAAATCGCTTGAGCTCCGGCACTTTGTTTGATACCTCCTCATAGGGGGCCTCCAGGAATTCTATAAAAAATCGATC
>CAZHDL010000024.1:7454-14465 GCA_964531045.1 uncultured Bdellovibrionales bacterium
CGAGCATATTGAGCCGATAGTGTAACTCTTCCATGTTCATGAGTACAAATCGGATTTCTTTCCCTACCTCAGCCTCCAGATGAGCAATAGCATGCTTGAGCTTGGTACGGTTGATATTATTCACAACCAAAATCATGTCTACCTTGCTTTTGGGATAATTGAGAAACAACCCGCTAATCAGGATGAGTTTCACCTCACCCACCACCTTCAACTTTCGAAACACCTGTGACTGAGCATGAACATTGAGCTTGGAAACCAGACTCTTAAGCTCTGTATAAAAGGGAAAGTCTTCGTTGACGGAAAAAAACTTCTTTCCCTTTCGAGTGTGTTCGATAACCAACTTCATCTTGGCAAGTCGAACAAGCTCCCGAGAGGCTTCCGATCGAGCAACCAATGTCTTGTCCGAAATATCAGCCGTACTGAATTCCGTACCAGGATTGAGCAGAAAGAAGCGAATGAGTCGAGAACGAGCCTTGGATCCAAACAAGCTATCGAAGAGGGCAAGAGACATACAGTGCAGACAATTATTCAAAACATGCAAAAAGTCCTCCAAAACTATCACCTTTAGTATAGGGAAAACCAGAGAAAAGTCAAAGCGCATGGATGAGCGTCCCCAGCGGCCTGAAAGCTCTCGGATAAGAGCTTTTTATGGTATACTTTAAAGGTCTATGCCCGGTAGGAGAGCTTTGAAATCTCTTTTCGGCAAGATTCGCTTTTTTTGCTGTTCGCACATGCGAAGCTTCCTCTTTTTACTTGAGAATATTTTACTTCGTGTTCGAAGTTTCACTACTGGGTATGCAAGAAAGAAAACGTCAAGAAAAAAATAAGCCGCTCCCGGAACTCAGATCCTCAGTAGGTGAAATTCTCGTTGCTAACGGACGTGTTTTTCAACCATTCATCCGAACCTTTCAGTACACCGGTGAAAACGTCTCCAAAGCCAATCTCGGTACACTGATCGGTGTTTTTGAAATTGATGATCAGAGTGAAGACTCTGCCTACATCGTGAATTTCTTGGCATCCGTAGCAAAAAAAGAGTATTTCAATAACCCAAGGCGCGGAGCCATTGAAAGTTTTGAAGCCGCGCTCCACAAAATCAACCTGGCATTGGCAGAGCTAGTCAAACATGGCAATATCGCCTGGCTCGGCAAATTCCATGGGGCTCTCGGTGTACTGGAAAAAAACAACCTGCACTTTTCTGTTTCCGGTCACGCCGCCATTCTCTTGCTCCGTAACCAAACCATTGCCGATATCGGCGACGGACTTGCCTCTGATGAGGCCCATATTCACCCCATCAAAACCTTTGTTGAGGTCTCAAGTGGGCGTTTGTCAGCGAACGACCAAATCCTCATGAGCTCTCCCGAGCTCTTGGCTCTTTTTTCCATGGAGGATTTGAACAAACAGGCTTCCCGCATGGGAGGCGAGCGCTTTACTCAGTTTTTAAAAACAGCCCTCGTCAATGAGCTTGATATGGCCGGGCTTATGGTTATTGATATCTTTGAAGGTATCGAACCAAAAGCCCCCAGTGAAAGTGTGGAAAAAACTTCAGAGGCTCCCCTTCGCGTCAACAACGTCTTCAGTCAGTCTGCCTTTGCCGCCAAAAAGAACCACGAAATTCCTTCCGTAGAGTCAGTCCTCATCGAAAAGCATGCTGCCAAAGAAGAAGAGTATATCGATAACAAAACCGGCCATATCTATGTGCAGGGGGATACACCTCAGGTACCAGAGACACACCCCATCATCGAAGTCCTGCGCCTCA
Source organism: uncultured Bdellovibrionales bacterium (assembly GCA_964531045.1). Classification (GTDB taxonomy): domain Bacteria; phylum Patescibacteriota; class Minisyncoccia; order Moranbacterales; family UBA1568; genus UBA1568. The sequence goes on from CAZHDL010000024.1 coordinate 9,211, forward strand.
AATTCGATGACAGCGTCCGCTTTGTGCGACTCTTTTTTGTAGCGCAAGGAAAAAATATCCGCAAAGGGAAAAAACATGTTGGCCTCTTTCTGGAAGACCTGGGTGAAAAAAGCACTCACGTTGGGAGAAGAATGAGCCGCGCCCTACGACGACACTGGCGGCGATATGAAGAACAACGAGCTCAAAAAAGAGCCCGGCTGGCCAAAGAAAAATTGCTTTCTCCTGACCCTATTCTTCCTCCCACTCAACCGGAAAAAGCGCCCTTCGTTTCGGATATCGAAAAGCCGCACCAAGACCCCCTGCCCTCCGAAACTCCTACCGAGTCACCACGTGATCCTGCTCCATCCACTTCCTCTCGATTGGCGCTCTTTTATCAACGAAAAGACACTTCAATTGCTAGCCCGACGCCACAAGCAGCCCCTTCAACCTCGACCGCTTCTCCTCATCTCTCCGCTCGCATCGCCCCATTCATGACCCTGCTTCACACCCTTGCTCGGCGCATTTCTCAGACTGCAGCCTCCTTTTCACTGACCGATTCTCTTCGGCCACTCATTTCCTTTTGGAAAAAATTCAGCCGCCAATCACGACTCCTTCTCACGCGCTCTTGGTCTGCCTATCAGGCACTCTCTCCAAAAATGCGCCTGGCGATCCCTCTCCTTTTGATTGCCATTATAGGGAGCCCTCTTTTCTTTTTCTCAAAGGAAACAGCGCCCGCACCCACCGCTACTCTTCCTGCTCCGTCACTCACTCCCGTAGAACACACGCTCTCTCCTCTTCCCTCAGGAGAAATGACGGTTCTCGCTCGCATAGACGCGCTGGTCGCTCCCGTCCTCTTAAACGACGAGGCCTACGCCGTCACCGAGCATGCTGTCATCGCTGTTGCGAATCAAACAACCTTTCCTCTTCCTACCAGCGCCAAGGCCGTCTTTGCTGCCGGCATGGATGATCTACGCCTCCTCTTCATCACCACCGATGACGGCAAGCTTTTTGCCTGGAGCCCCATCAGTAAAACCTTTACCGAAAACACCCTACCCCTGACTGGCGCATCAAAAATTGCCGGTATTGGCACCTCACCTACCTCTATGTTCTCGATAGCGCGACCGATCAGATCTATCGCTTCCCACGAGCACCTGGTGGGTTTGGCGCCGGTACCGCCTGGCTCAAGGAAACTATCTCCCTTGAAGAAACAGCGAGGCTTGCTGTCAATGAAACCCTTTTTATCCTTACTGACCCAACCACTATCAAAGGCTACTTCCGCGGCCGAGCGAGTAATGCCTTCGAAACACCGGCAGGCGGCATGAATATCATGAGCCTCTATACACTCCCTGGTCTGGCCAATGTCTACGGTCTTGATGCTGAACACCATCGTATTCTTATCTGGAATCAAGATGGCCGCCTCATCCGCGAACTCTCCCATGAAAAACTTACCGATGGTCGCACCCTCTCTGTCAACGAAAAACAGGGCGAGCTTTTCATCGGCACCACAGACACGCTTCTTTCTTACAAGCTGAAATAACAGGTATTTACCCCAGGGCAAGCCCTGGACTCAGAAACGAAAGCTTGTCTGCCTTTGGCACGGTAAACTTTCATTTCACTTACTTCGTTTGATAATAAAAAACCGTGCCGCGGCAAATGCCACGACACGGGAAATCTCACGTCAATCGACTCACCCTGGCCATGATGACCTACTGAGCTAAAATGAACGACCAGTTGGTCGAAAAATTGAGAGCGGTCACATCCATCTGGTCGATTGCTCGAATCGAGCCATCATGACCAAACCGAAGGTAGGCGTAGTGTCCATCATTCAACAGGACCATGGCATCTCCGGGATAACGACCACGAACTGGCGGTGGATTCCGGAGCAGAGTCTCCAAGGCCGTACGAGGCACGCTCTTGTAACCCCAAGCAAGAGCCGTGTCAGTGACCTGATATGGCAATTCAGTGTTCAAGAAACCGAAATCCGTCGGCCGAAGTCGAGCCAGCACCGTGCGATGTTGTTTGGCCGGTCCAGACATGACCGCAAATCCAGTCGTCACCTTTGGTGAAGTCTCTTGCCAATCGACGGTGATCCAAACATCTTCAGCCAACGACGGAAGACCAAGCACTTGACGGACGATCTTCAGGCTCAGCTGTTGCGGCTTAGGTTGGCAGAGGTACTCAGCCACGATAGCCGCCAACCCAAACCCAATGCCATTCATTCGGTCGCGGGGGACCTCAGTGAACATGCCGGCGAGCTTCAGCACTTGAGGGACAGTTGCGAGAAATTTCATCATGATGCGGGACTCCTTTGACCCGATATCACCACCGTTCCTTGCGGAGGGCTGCTCTTGGTTCTGCGAGTATGCAGATTTGCCAGAGCAAGGAAATCTCTTTGGAATACCCAAAAAGACCTCTTCGCTCTGGCAGACACAAAAAGAGATGTTAAGATACAGGTATCTATTATACACCTTTTCTAGGTTTTCGTCAATAGAAAAAACAGTAAATAAGCTTGAAAGAGACTTCTCACGAAATCTTACTAAGTCTCTCGCATCCAAGAATTCTCTTGGGCGACTTTGTAGCCGAAAGCAAGGTCTTTTCGTTCTGACGGAAAGTTTCGGCGTACAACGTCAGTCCAAACCTCGCAGGGGTTTGGACGGCACAAGAGAGTTGCTTGGGGGCGAGAGTTCATTATCTCTCCAGGCTTCAATACCTACACTTTCGCCCCTTGAGCCAGTTGCATACGGGACATGATTTCACGGTTGACGATGGACGCATCACGACCATAGCGGAGGCGCGACAGTTCCTTCAAGGCGTTAGCTACTTCCTGATCACCATGGGTCGGTGGGTAGGTTTTCATATTAAACGGCTTGGTCAGCTCGTTATTCATAAGGAGCCGTGCAAAACACTGGTAGTTGTCGACGTTCACGATATCGTTTGCCGTAAAGACCGGAGCAAACTGTTTCTCCAAAAACTCAGCGTCCTCCGGACCGACCCGGAACACGGTGAGTGAGCCAACGTTTCCGAACACGGCCTTGGAAATCTCTTCTTTGAGCTGTGCGATGAACTGATGCGCCAGAATGAGCACCAGTTTGTACTTACGCGCTTCGGAGAGAATCTGAGCAATCGAAGTCGTTGTCACGTTCTGAAACTCATCAAGATAGAGATAAAAGTCCCGTCGTTCCGCCTCGGGAATATCCGTACGAGACAGTGCCGCCATCAGTATTTTTCCTACGATGACCATCCCGAGCAAACGAGCATTGATTTCACCGATTTTTCCCTTGGAGAGATTGATGAGCACAATCTTGCCACCATCCATCAGCTCGCGAAAATTGAGCGTGCTCTTCTGCTGCGCGATAATCGGCCGCATCATATCATTACTGATAAACGTCGTCAGTTTGGACGTGATATACGGTACCATATTCGCAAGCGATGCTTCCCCACCCGCCTTTTCCGCTTCCTTCATCCAGAAATCGCGGACAATAGGGTTGGTACACTTGGAAAGTTTGTAGCGACGGAACTCCTCATCGGCCAACACCTTGGGGATTTCCATGAGCGTCGAACCACTCTCGGGATGCTCCATGATACGGAGCATAGCATTACGCATATACTGCTCAAACATCGGACCGCCTGTCGCCTTCATATCATAGAGTTGATCGAAGATACCGATCATTTCATTGATGACAAAGGTCTTCTGCTCCGGATGAGCCGGGTCATACTCGAGCATATTGATACCAATCGGCCGCTCCACATCGGACGGATCGAAAATGATGACATCCTCCGCCCGCTCTTTGGGAATAGCGGTCAAGATATCCTCGATAGCATCCCCGTGTGGATCAATAAAGCAGAATCCCTTGCCGGCACGCGCATCCTTCTTGGCCATTTCCTGGAGGTAGTTCGATTTACCAACACCGGTCTGCCCTACCACATACATGTGGCGGCGCCGATCATTGTCCGTAATACGAATTTCGCTTTTTGCCCCACGGTATTCATTGAACCCGAGGAGTATCCCCTCCGTCGGAATATTGACCGGCGGTGGAGCAGCACCAGCCTTCAGCCACTTGATCTTTGGCGTTTCGGTCGTAGAAATTGGGAAATGAAAAATACTCGCCAACTCTTCGACATTCAGCGTCATGATACTCTCATCGTCGACGTTGCGAAAAATATAATCATACACCGCCTTCTTATCCTTCACTCGCTTCTTAATCCGAAAACTGTTGACTTCCGGATTTTCAAATTGTCCAAAGGCATTCTCCAGGTGCCCCAAAATCTCCTCCGCTCGCTCTTCAGTCGCGGCTGAAGCCAAGAGACGAATATTGGCATGAAAGGCTGTCTTGCTTGTTTTACCATCAATTGACTTTACCAACTCCTGCTCTTCCGGAGTCAGTGACACTACCTTTTTTTCTTCCGGAGGCTTGGGAGTATTTGGTCCGGGGGTCATCATGGACACCATGCCCTTTCCTACCTGCTTGGTCATATCCTTGGCAAAGGACTGCGACCGGGCATCTTTGAGACGCTGCCCCTCCTGCATTTTCTGAGCAATCTTTCTTCCTTCGCCACGCCAGGCCGTACCGGCTGGTGACAGCAGAATCTGAATAGCTGCCCCCTCAGCCTCCGTCTCAAGCTTACTCAACGAGTTGGAAATTTCATTGAGCGGATCAACACCCAAATTCCGGTAGGTCCGAAGCGGTAAAGCATGACTTTCTTTCAATTCAAGGAGAGAGACCGCCGTACAGCTCCCCGGAGAGAAAATCGTATAATCGGTCACTTTTTCCACTACTGCATGGGGAAAAAAACTATGAATCTGCTTTTCGGCACTTTCTCGATAGCGCTTGGGAAGAGAGATGTAGAAAAATATTTCCTCACTCGATGACGGATTGGCAATCTCAAAAACGATATTGGGTGCCTCAAAAAAAAGCCTCTTGAAAAATCCCCCTGTTGGTCGCAAAGAGGCAAGCGATGTGAGCAGTTGTTCCATCGCAGCAATCTCATCCTTCCACCCTTCCGCATTCTGGGACGCACTCTCCGATTCTTTTTTCTTCATCACCTTAATCACCTCAAGATCCATGTTGAGTGACTGGTTGATCTGATAACGAAAACGAAAAAAGCTCCGCACCACCAAAAAAGCTCCGCTCAACAAAGAAAAAAAGCCGAACAAGGCAGCGAGCGGCACCAGCACCATATTGGGATCAATTGTGATTTCCATGTTTGTTTTTTTTCTACCAACACCCTATTCTTTTTCAATCAAGCCCCTCTCGAGCAATCCCTGGTACAATTTA
>CAZHDL010000025.1:0-6407 GCA_964531045.1 uncultured Bdellovibrionales bacterium
AAAAGAATCACATTTGATTACATTGTTAGAACGTGAAAAAAACAAAATTGTTTTCTATGTTGCGTAGTTTCTTCTCTGGTATTTCAGAAAAAAGTGCACGAGCTTCCATGCTCCTTTTCTTTGGTCTCCTCTTTTTGAGTGTGACTTTTTTTGTTTCAGCTGATGATTCAGTGACGGATAAAAATATTTTTCAAGATTCCGATCAGGATGGGTTGAGCAATGATGAGGAAGCATTGTACAAAACAGAGGTGCTCAATAAAGACTCTGATGGTGATGGATATATGGATGGTGTGGAAGTGGAGAGTGGCTATGATCCATTGAAGCCGGCCCCTGGTGATAAGTTGGTGCCCGATGCCGTAGGAAGAACAGAGACTGAGAGTGTCCCATCTGATGAGACGAACTTGACGGCACAGGTTTCTGCTGAAATAGCAAACATGGTGCAGGGGAGTACTACGGTAGATGGAGAAGAAATTACCATGGAGAATGTGAATGAATCAGTGCAGAACGTGTTGAGTCAATCGGATCAAGAAATCGTTTTACCAGAAGTGAGTATTGATGATATTAAAATAAAAAAAGTAGCAAAAAATTTAAAATCAGAAAAACGAAAGGAAAAGGAACGAGAGGATGCGCTGGAATATTTGACGGTGATGGCATATATTCTCGCCAATAATTCGCCGAAGAAATTTCATACGGAGGATGATCTGGGATCGGTTCTTTCGTCGATGGGTATGGATTCACTGGCGGCAATTTCTTTAGGGAATACAAATTATTTGGATGACTTGGCAGAAAAGGGAGAGAAAACCCTGAAAGAAATTAAAGGTGTTGAGGTACCAGAGGGCATGCTTGATGTTCATGTGAAGGCGATAAAGATGGCTAAGTACTCCGTAACTCTGAAGGAAGAAGTAAGTAAGACAGACGTGCAAAATGACCCACTGGGCCAGATTGCTTCGTTGTCAAAAGTGCAGGGATTTCTTGGTGTGATGTCTGATTTTTCTCAAGAAATATATGGAAAAATGACTGACTACGATATTAAAGAAATTCCAATAGAGCTCTAAGTATGGATTTTTCAAAGAAACAAATATTATCGCGTAGGAGTTTTTTGAGGGTACTTTTTATAATGGTATTGGTTTTGAATTTCTCATTGACGACTACTCCTGCTCGAGCTGGCGTTTGGGGAGAGTCAATTGCTGCGACGCTTCTCAATCAAACGTTAGATATGATTAAGCGTCAGTTGGAGGGTGCTATCTTGGGTACTTTGAAAGTAGCGGCTATTAGTGTTTTGAATAGTCAGGTGGGGCAGATGATAGGGGGAACTACTCTGGGAGACGCCCTGTTTATTTCTGACTGGGAGGATTTTTTGTATCGGCAACCGGCTGAAAAAGTGCGTGTACAGATGAATGATTTCTTCACGCTCACATTACGAGGGAAGAGCGCTACCTCAAACTATGTTGGTGTCGGTGATACGCCTGGAAGTGTGGCAGGAAATTATCCAACGTACCTGAAGCAACAAGCAGAAAGTGCACTTGCTCCGACAGAACTGAACTTCGCGTATAATCTGGATAATTATACCAATGGGAATGAATTCGCCCTGTTTAATGAGGGAGACTATCGTGGACTGAATGCCTATTTTTCTAACCCAGCCAATACCCCTTCGGATATACGCTTTCAGCGACGGCTTTTTATACGAGAAAAATGAATCAAGAAATTGATCGGGCAAGAACTGAAGCGCAATCCTCTGGTTTTATTGGGAAAAAACAAGGGGGCAAGACCATTGCTCCAGCCGCTACGATTGAGCATATGCTATCTGATGTGCAAAATATCGGGAATAACCTGATTGCGGCAGCCGAAAACCCAGGCCAATTACTGACGGGAGTAGTAGGAGCTGTTGTGAATAAGGCAGTGACCAGCATTGTGCAGAAGGGAGTAGGGAAGATCCAGGCCAATATCCAAAGAGAAATCAAACGGGTGGATGATCAGGTGGTCAGCGCTCTCAATAAGGCAGATAAGAAGCTTGGTCCAGCAGCCAAGTTCACCAAGGAAGTGAGTCAAAAGACAGATGTGTATATCAAACCCTATACCAGCCCGCCTCCTCGGGCTAAGGATCTTGGAGTCTACTGTGGTGGGTCCTGCTAACAATAAAAAACAACCCGAAATGAGTCGGGTTGTTTTTTTATTCCTTTGAGGGAGGGCTGATTTCTTGGTGAAAAAAGAAGGGTTATTCAGCTCATACCTAAATGCCCGTTATTCTTGAGTGTGGGTCTGTCCAGATTCGAACTGGAGACCTCTACAATGTCAATGTAGCGCTCTAACCAACTGAGCTACAGACCCAAGTGTGGGGCATTTAGGTATGAGATGAACCATTAGACGGTCGGAACCTCCAGTGATTCTTTCTTGAGCGGGGAGGTAGATTCGTTCTCAAAATGCTCTTTGGGGGTGGCGAGAGTATGAAAGAAGAGAAGCCAAAGAGTTTGCCGAAGGATTCCGTACCACGCAAGGATGAAGCTTCCCACAAAGAGGAGTGGCATACTGGCTTGCGGTATAAATTTCTCTGAAAGAACGACAATACCCAGCATAACGAGATTAGCGGAAAAAGTAAAGAGCGCCGTCAAAAAAAGAAAGAAGAGGCCAAAGGAGAAGCAGGCGGATTGATAGCGAAGAAAAAAATTGACCGCATTTCGAAGCGAGGAGAGAAAAGCGAGTGGAGAGAGAAGAAAGTAGTAGTAGGTGAATTCTCGCAAGAGAAATACAATCGCCATGACTGGGAGAAAAGCGAAAAAGATGAAGGTATAGAGTACGGACGGAACCGCTTTTCCTCCCAGGGCTGCAAGAAACACAGGAAGAAAAAGAATACACAGATATGAAATCAAGAAAAAAATAACAACAAGATCAATGCGTAGAGCACGAAACGTTGTTCGAAAAAGTGACGCCAATGAAGGAAAGGAAAGAGCATGTTCTTTTTTTCGTATCAATCTATCAATCATGGTAATGAGGCCACTCTTTCCAATGAGTGAAGAGAGGAGAGCGACAACAAAAAAAATGGTGAGTTCCTTTGAAGAGTGTGATGTGAGGAGTTGAATTTTCTCTAGAGTGAGCGAACCATCTGTTTGAAGAAATACTGTTTCGACGGCAAGTGGCAGTGCAATGAAAAACCCGAATACAAACAGCCGCGTTTGTATTCGGGATATCTGAAAACTTTCTGAAAGAATGTCGATGAAAGACAGTTTGTCCATACGTTTCTTGGCTCCTCGATCAAGAGTGGTTGTGGCCGGACTAGAGAGCTTTCTCTGGTTCTGGAGAAATAAGTTCTCCTTTGACCAAAGCGGCGAATTCATCTTTCTCCAGTGTTTCTTTTTCGAGTAGAACTCGAGCAATGCGATCAAGCGTAACGCGTTTTTCCGTGAGAATAGTTGTGGCTCGCTTGAAAGCATCATCGATGAGGTGTGTGACTTCAGCATCGATATTCTCAGCTGTTTTTTCCGAGTAATTTCGTTCCTCGTGCATTTCACGGCCAAGGAAAACGAGCTCTTCTTTTTTTCCGAAGGTACGAGCCCCGAGGCGACTCATGCCATAGCGAGTCACCATGTTGCGAGCCATAGCGGTGGCGCGTTCCAGATCATTTGACGGGCCGGTGGTGATATCTCCAAAAACAAGTTTTTCACTGGCATAGCCACCCAAGAAGACGGCTAGTTCATCTATGAAATAATTGTAGGAATGAAGACTCTTGTCTTCATCGGGAACCGCCAGGGTGTAACCGCCGGCATGACCACGAGAGATGATGGAAACCTTGTGCACGGGATCAGCATTGGGTAAGCTGGCTCCAACCAAGGCATGACCACCTTCGTGGTAGGCGACAATCTCCTTCTCCTTTTTATTGATAACCCGGCTCCGGCGTTCTGGTCCGAGGATGACTTTTTCAACAGACTCGGCGAGCTCGGACATCCCGATTGTTTTCTTGTTTCTCCGAGTAGCGAGAATAGCGGCTTCATTGACCAGGTTGGCCAAATCAGCGCCAGAAAATCCAGGTGTTCGCTCGGCCAGGGTGCGCATGCGCACTACCTCCTCGATGGGCTTGTTCTTGACATGGATAGCGAGAATCTGTTCGCGCTCGTTGATATCTGGCAAGTCCATAGTCACTCGACGATCAAATCGCCCCGGGCGAAGCAGCGCCGGATCAAGGACGTCGGGTCGGTTGGTGGAAGCGATGACAATGACTGACGTATCAGTTTCAAAACCATCCATTTCCACCAGAATCTGATTAAGGGTCTGTTCGCGCTCATCGTGTCCACCGCCCAAGCCGGCTCCACGATGACGTCCAACCGCATCTATTTCATCGATGAAGACAATGGCGGGAGCATTTTTCTTGGCCTGCTTGAAGAGATCGCGAACACGGGAAGCGCCGACACCGACAAACATTTCTACAAATTCGGAACCGCTGATATTGAAAAAAGGAACACCCGCTTCACCAGCGACGGCTTTAGCCATAAGGGTCTTGCCGGTCCCCGGAGGGCCAAGGAGCAAAACGCCCTTCGGAATTTTGGCACCCATGTTGAGAAATTTCTTGGGATGCTTCAGAAATTCCACAACTTCCTCAAGCTCCATTTTGGCTTCGGTGGCACCAGCCACATCTGCGAACATGATACGTTTCTTCTTGTCTTTTGGATCAAGCATACGAGCTCGGCTCATACCAAACGAAAGAGCTTGGGAATTCCCTCGCTGTGCCTGGCGCATCATAAACCAGATGAAAGCAGAGATGAGAATAAAAGGGAGCAGGAAGGGGAGGATGGCCGTCAACCAAAAACCGAAACCGGAATCCTCGGTGATAGTGAGAGTCACGTTCTTTAGTTTTTCTTTGTCGATACCGTAATTGGTAAATGTTTCCGAGAGAGAGCTCTCTGGTTCCTTACTGGCTTTTTCTTTTTTACCATCACGCAATTCAACCGCTAGTTCATTATTTTTGACAACGATTTCTTTGACCTGGTCCTGATTAATCTGAGCAACCAGCTCGTTGAGAGAAATTTCGGTCGGTTTGGCAGTGGGAGATTGGTACAAGATCACGATACCAGAAAGCAGGAGAAAGAGCAGAACGAGCGTAGAGAGATTTTTGAACAATTTTTCCATAGGGGTGATTATAACTTTAGGCTTAAGGATGAAAATCAAGCAGTCTCACTGTATCACCTTTTCGCTCTATCTTCAACCCGCGGAAGGAGAGCTGTTGATGCTTACTTTTGGTACTTTTGAGAAGCTTCATGAATTCGTCGATAATCCCTTTGGGAGGAGATTTTTTCTCACAGAGAGGCGCAAAGAGAAGACGGAACTGATGCTTGAGAGGGGCTTCCTCATACTGGAGGAGCTTTTTCACAGAAAAGAGGGTATCGGGTCCCGAAAGCACATGCGGCAAGGAAAAGGAGGTCTCAAAGAATTGGTAGTCGAGTGCGAGGAGCGAAGCGGTATGGGCGAGAATTTTCTTGATACGTGGTTGATAGTCTTTTTCCAAGAGGGGAATCAGAGATGATCGGACTTTATTTCGAAGAAATCGCGGGTCGGTATTACTCGTATCGATTCGGTAGGGGATGTGACGATCAGTGAGGTAGCGCAAAATATCTTCGCGACTCATCGCAATCAACGGTCGCACCACAACACCGTTTTTTGGTCGCATAGCAGAAAGACCGGAAAGTCCGGAACCCCGAAGCAATCGCAGGAGAAGGGTTTCTGCCTGATCATCTTCGTGATGAGCAACCGCAATTCGAGTGGCTCTTTTCTCTAGGTGCAGCTTTTCAAAGAAACGATAGCGAATGGTACGGAGTGTTTCTTCGAGATTGGCAGGGGCGGGCTTTTTCGGACGGAGAACTGAAAGAGAAAGGCCATAGGCTGCTCCCTGTGCTCGAACCAAGGCTTCATCCTGGTCAGAGTCTTTCCCGCGGAGGCGATAATTGACGTGGGCAATATGAAGACGGAAGTCCTCCTTTTTTGAGAGAAGAAAGAGAACGTCGAGGAGGCACAGGCTGTCTGGTCCGCCAGAAACCGCGACAATAAAGGACTCTCCCGGTTGACAGAGCTCATACTGAGCCACGGTGTTTTGGACACGCTTTAAAAAGCGCCGTACAAAAGGAGAAATAGCCGAACTAGTCTTGCTCGGTGTGACGTTTGATGATGTCGGCAACTTGCTCGATTGTTTGCGCGAGCTTGCCCTCTTCGTTTTCGATGACGTAGTCATAGATATCAAGATGTTTGAGCCATTCACGCGTATAGGCCATTCTCTCCTTGAAGTAGGATTCGTCTTTTCCGGTGTCGCGAGCCCGTAATCTTGCTTCAAGTATTTCAATAGGGGCGGAGATATAAATGGCGGGTATTGTTGGAAAAAGTTTTTTAATCGCTTACTATTTAAATATGCTTCCTCAAAAATTTCC
>CAZHDL010000025.1:6417-8511 GCA_964531045.1 uncultured Bdellovibrionales bacterium
TGGCAACATCGAGCCACCGTTGCAGACCCGTGTTTTCTGGAAAAAGTTTTTTAATAGCGATCACTCCTTTCCAGTCAACGCGCCAAATACCGATGCTCTTCTTTTTTTCTATGCGAGCCAGCTCTGTTTTGGTGACGCCATAAAGGCCATTATTTTCATTTACAGAGTATTCAGCGAATGCTTGAGCTGAAATACCATGTTCAAATGCCTCTCGAGAAATGAAGTAGTATGGATTACCCTCGCTTTCAAAGGGACGCATCTCTCTCGACGTGGTTGTTATAATACGCTCAAGAGGAAGGAGTGATTGCAGTCCGTCAATGACAGAATCTTTACCGGATCCAGCTGCTCCAGATATAATAAACACGTTTTTCATAAACACAGGCTAATTGTTTGGGAAGTACATTGAAGCTTACGATTGTGAGTGTGTGCAAAAACATCCTGACAGAGCAGGATGTTTTTGTTACGACTACGCTTGAGGCTCTTCCGCTGCTCCTTCTTCCTTGGCGGCTTTCGGAGCGCTCTTGTCCTTCACTGGGAGTAGTCCCATGCGATGACTTTTGGGTTCGATGGAAAGAATGTTCCAGGTGTAGGTCTCGCCTTCCTTGAAGACATCTTCAATCTTTTTCCCAGGATAGACTTCTTGGAATTCGCTGACATGAGCCAATCCGTGGATATCCTTGTCGAGATAAACGAAGGCACCGAAGTGATTGATCTTATCAACTTTTCCGGAAACGACATCGCCGACCTTGTATTTCTCAAGAACCACATCCCAAGGATCTTTCTTGAGCGCCTTCATAGAGAGAGAAATACGAGTTTCCTCGATACCGATGATTTTCGCTTCAACATGGTCACCCGTCTTGATCATTTCACGTGGATCATCGATGAGCTGCCAGGCCAATTCGGAAATATGTACCAATCCCTCGAGTTTTTCGCTTGGCTTCTTGCCATCCTCACGGATAGGAGGTGTAAACTTGACAAAGGCGCCGAAGTCAACGACACCACTGACTTCACCGGAAACAATGTCCCCGACTTTCAAAAGATTGATCAGCTCACGTTCCTTTTCGCTCTGGGCGGCCTTTTCTGAAACAATGAGCTTCTCGCTTTCGCGGTCAGCATCGAGAATACGCACCTGAATTTCCTGGCCGATAAGTTTTTTCAACAAATCAAGAATTTTGTTCTTGTCTCCATCCTCAACGCGAGGATAGTGTTCGCTTGCGAGCTGGGATACCGGCAAAAAGCCGACAATGCCGTTAATTTCCACCATCAGACCGCCCTTGTTGGCTTCGGATACCTTGGTGGCAATGACTTCGCGGTTGGTCAGCTTGTGCTCAATATCCTCCCAAGACTTCTCGTAGGAAGCTTCACGAATAGATAATTCGATATAACCGTCCTCATTTTCATAGCTCATGAGGGTGGCAGTCACCGTGGTGCCTACCTTCAGTTTTCCCTCCGGGCCAAGGCCGTCACGCATTTCTTTCCCCAAAACGATACCAGTACCCATGGGACCAAGGTCAACGAGGGCATAGCTTGAGGCGACAAACATGACAGTGCCGGGAATAACATCCCCAACTTCTGGTATTTCAACGACGTGTTTTGTCAACAGTTCCTCCATAGGAGAGGAAACGACGACTTCTTCGGTATTTGACATAGAAATAATGGCTTACGAGTGCGCTTGAACTCGAAATTAGTGGTTAAAAGCGCTAACAACGGCTTCCTAAAAAAACAAAAAGGCTGCAAAGGCGCCTTGGTAACAAAAGGGGAAAGCAAGGAATAGACTTCCTCGTATTCGATTGTGTTAGCCAATTAGCCCAAAAGCTCCCTCGAGCTTCAGCTGATTCTAGCCTATATTGTTGATTTACGCAAGAGGGAGGAATAAGAGGTCTGACCCGAGGCATTTTTCTTCTATTATTGACAGGAAATCTCGGAATTGCGGCTTGTAGGGGCGAGAACTTTCTGATAGAATAAGCGTACTATAAAGAAAGAGAGCCCTATGAATATTCAGTACTACGGAGATTATTGCTTCAAAATAAGCACAAAGCCAGCAGGAAGAGCCACAGAGGACGTCATTATTTGGACAGATCTTCTCGAAAAAGG
>CAZHDL010000025.1:8566-12413 GCA_964531045.1 uncultured Bdellovibrionales bacterium
TATTGCCGCATTGGGCTTCCCTACCTTTCAGGATGCTAAAGAGGGATTGGAACGGGGCCAGAATACGGTTTTTGTTTTTGAAAGCGAGGATATTCATGTCGTCTTTTTGGGGGGACTGGGACACGACCTTGATCCGGAACTGCTTGATAAGTTAAGCGGAGCGGATATTTTGTTTGTACCGGTCGGCGGAGCAGGTGCGCTTGATCCAAAGTTGGCGGCTGAGTTGGTTCGTAAGATTGAACCAAGCATTGTCATCCCTATGCACTATAAGATTACTGGTCTGACGTTGCCGGTAGAAAGTGAAAAGGCCTTTTGTGAGGCCATGGGAAATTGTCCAAAGGAAGTGCTAGCCAAACTCAACCTGAAAAAGAAAGATTTGGAGGGAAAGCAGCTTGAGGTGGTGCTGTTGGAAAGAGGGGCGTAATCTGCAATACTTATGAAGCTGTCGTTGGGAGAAAAAATTGAAGCGATACGACAGGAGCCGGAACATGTCCGAATGCGATATGTTATGCTGTGTGTGTCCGTTTCCATGGTATTTATTGTTGCTATCTGGCTGCTCTCTGTCAGTGAGAGTGTCACTAGTACAGCGAAGGATCTGCCCCAAGCTCTGGAGGCGAGCAAGCAGGGAGTAACAGGTACTCCCTCCCTCAATGATTTATTTGAGCAGGCGGCCCCGTTACGCATAGAAGAAAAGGGATTGGAAGGATCACAATTTTTTGATCAGGCCATCAGTGGTCGGGAACAGGGTAAAAGTGAGGCAAATGAGGGCATGGCAGTGCCACAGACAGAGGGTCAGTAGTAACCGTATCCATTTTCAATCAGTAGCAACAGGCATATGGAAGAAAAGAAAGAATTTCATGATGGAAAAATAGAGCTGCGTTCCATAACGGAAGAGGTGCGACAGTCCTACTTGGACTATGCTATGAGCGTTATCGTGGCGCGAGCACTCCCGGATGTACGTGATGGATTGAAGCCGGTTCATCGCCGCATTCTCTATTCGATGTGGTCAACGGGACTGCGTTCTACGGCTAAATTTCGCAAGTCTGCTACCGTTGTTGGAGAGGTGCTGGGAAAGTATCATCCGCATGGCGACACAGCCGTATACGACACTATGGTGCGTATGGCACAGGACTTTTCTTTGCGCTATCCGCTCGTATGGGGTCAGGGAAACTTCGGATCGATGGATGGAGACAGTGCTGCTGCCTATCGGTATACCGAGGCGAAGCTGAAGGCTATTGCAGAAGAGATGCTTATCGATATCGATAAGGACACAGTGGACTTCATACCAAACTTCGATGGCATGCATGAGGAGCCGCTGGTTTTGCCAGCCAAATTACCGCAGCTCCTTTTGAACGGAACAGTCGGTATCGCGGTTGGTATGGCCACCAATATTCCGCCACACAACTTAAATGAACTCGTGGATGGAATCTGTCATTTGATTGACCATCCCGAAGCGACCGTGGATGACTTGATGGAATTCATCAAGGGTCCGGACTTTCCAACGGGAGGTATTATTTACAATCAGAAAGATATTCGAGAAGCCTATGCTACCGGCAAGGGCCCTATTATGGCACGAGCCAAAGCGGAAATTATTGAAACAAAATCCGGACAGTTTCAGATTGTGGTAACCGAGATGACGTATGCCACCAACAAGGCATCGCTCATCATGAAGATTGCCGAGCTGTACAAGGAGAACAAACTGCCAGGTATCAAGGACTTGCGTGATGAGTCCGACAAGGACGGTGTGCGCGTGGTGATTGATCTCAAGAAAGAAGCCTTTCCTCAGAAGGTGCTCAATCAGTTGTATCAGATGACGGATCTGCAAAAGAATTTTAACGTCAATATGCTGGCGCTCGTTGATGGTGTTGATCCACAGATCTTGACCCTCGTGGTGGTACGTCGCACGGAGCACGACTTGAAAAAAGCCAAAGACCGCGCCCATATCCTGGAGGGATTGAAGATCGCTCTCGATCATATTGATGCTATTATTGAAACCATCAAGAAGTCCGCTACCAAAGAAGAGGCGCACATGAACTTGATGAAAAAGTTCAAACTCTCCGAACTCCAGGCGACAGCTATTCTTGAGATGCGTCTCCAGACACTGGCCGGATTGGAACGAAAGAAAATCGAGGATGAGTTGGAAGAAAAATATAAACTCATTGCCTACCTGGAAGATTTGCTCAAGCATCGCAAAAAAATTCTGGCGCTGGTGAAGAGCGAGCTTATTGAAGTGAAGGATCGATTTGGCGATGAACGCAAGACCCGGGTCATTAAGGCTGGCGTGAGTGAATTCCGTCAGGAAGATTTAATACCTAATGAAGAGGCTATCATCACCCTCACCGAAGACGGGTATATTAAGCGCATGAATCCGAGCGTGTATCGAGTGCAGAAGCGCGGTGGTAAGGGTGTCATCGGAGCCACCACCAAAGAGGAAGATAAGATTGCTATGGTACTTTCGATTGAAGCTCATGATAACTTGATGTTCTTCACTAATTCCGGCAAAGTCTTTCAGACAAAAGCCTATGAGATTCCGGAATCTTCCCGGACTTCCAAGGGTCAAGCGGTGGTGAATTTCCTTCAGCTGTCACAAGAAGAAAAAATTACGGCCGTGGTGGCTCTCAATAAAGGAAGTGATTTCAAGTATCTCTTCATGGCGACGGAAAAGGGTACGATCAAGAAAACCAAACTGGAAGATTTTGAAAATGTTCGTCGTAGCGGGCTCATCGCTATCAATCTGGAAAAGGGAGATACCTTGGGCTGGGTGTCGCCGACGACCGGGAGCGATGAAGTGGTACTCACAACCAATGATGGACAGGCCATTCGTTTCAAGGAATCCGATGTTCGTCCGATGGGTCGCAATGCCGCCGGTGTCCGTGGTTTGAAATTGAAAAATGTGGATGTCTTGGTCGGAATGGATGTGGTACTAAAGGGCGATAAAGACCTTGAACTCCTTATTCTCTCCCAAAACGGCTACGGTAAGCGAAGTGATCTGAAGAGCTACAAGGTTCAGAAGCGTGGTGGCTCCGGTATCAAGACGATGAAGGTGACACCAAAGACCGGCAAGCTTATCGGTGCTAAAGTGGTGAGTATGGCCAATATCGAAGATGATCTCATTCTGACATCGTCGAAAGGCACGATCATCCGTATTCCGTTCAAGAGCGTACCAAAGCTCGGTCGTGTCACGCAGGGAGTGCGCATCATGAAACCACAATCCGGAGATAGCGTCGCAGCGTTTACGGTGTTGTAGAGAAGAAGCTAAGAAATAGGTAAAAAAAAGGGCTTCGGCGCGTTGCGTCGAGGCCTTTAGCGTTATTGGCTGTCTGATTAAGGTCCTGCTCGGAGTGTGATTCCGATGCTTGATGAACCGTCAGGCAATTGCACCGCGAGCAGTTTGTAGCCGGCAGGTTCAAGCGTGTGACCGCGCAGTTCCGTTGGGTTGCCGTTCGCGTCGGGGCTGTCCGATAACGTGAAAACCGCTACTGTCTGTCGGTCGCCGACACCATCACTGAAAACGATGTCGACTGACCGCTCATCCACCCAAGACTTTTGAATGGCGTCCCATGGTGTTTTGAGACGGAATGTTCCAATAGGGAGGGTGACTCTCATGGGATTTGCTCCTTGCCGTAGGGATGTCTTATTTAAACAAAAAGGAGCTAATATTGTCAATAATTCGGATACTTGCAGAAACAAGAAAGACGTGTTACGCTGCTATTGTTAATTTTTATACAGGAGCGTGGATTGGCCCAGAGTACCACTGAGGCGAGTCCATAGCTGACACAACGTTATGGCACTGACGCACAAGCAGAAGGAAAAAGTGACATCACCCGTAAAACGTCACGACAAGGAC
>CAZHDL010000025.1:12423-13687 GCA_964531045.1 uncultured Bdellovibrionales bacterium
CCAGAGTACCAGGTGGCGAAATTTACCGAAGAAATCAAGCGTTTGACAACGCACTTGAAGAAGAACAAGAAGGACTTTCATTCTCGTCGTGGACTTTTGAAGATGGTCTCAAAGCGGAAGAAGCTGCTCTCTTACCTGGAAAAGACTAACGAAAAGTCACACAAGACACTCGTGAAAACACTGGGCCTCTAGGCCCTTTGTTTTTTAAACCAGAAGATTTTTTATAAAAGTATGGCAAAGTTTGCAGAACAAAGAGTAGGTGTGTTCGTAGATATTCAGAATATGTACTATAGCGCCCGTGTGCTCTATAGTAAGAAGGTCAATTTTAAAAATGTATTGCTCTCGGCTGTAGGAGACCGCAAGCTTATTCGAGCTATTGCTTATGGTATCAAGACCGTCGAGGCGACGGAGGAGAAATTTTTTGAGGCGCTGGAGAAGAGCGGGTATGACGTGAAGGCAAAAGACCTCCAGATTTTTCCTGATGGCTCGAAAAAAGGGGATTGGGACGTAGGCATTGCTATTGATGCTATTAAAATGGCTTCTAAGTTGGATGCCATTGTCATTGTTTCGGGGGATGGGGACTATACATCGCTCGTCGAATACCTCCAAAATACCAGCGGGTGCCGAGTTGAAGCCATGGCCTTTGCTGAATCGGCTTCTGCCAAGTTGATTGAGCAGGTGGATGATTTCACGAATCTCTCAGAGAATAAAAAGCAGTTCCTGATCTAGAGCAGGAGGAAAGGGTGAATCATGATGATTCGCTTTTTTCTTTGACAAAAGAGTGAAAAGAAGGCTAGAGTGAACACAGTTGCTTAATCATTGTTTTGTCTGGGAAGTATTGGTTAATAAGTACACGAGTGTGGCTTTGGGCTCCAGTCGCGTGTTTGTTAGCTTGCTTTCCGGACGTAGAGTCTATGGAAGGAAAGAAATGGTCCCTCCAGTTGGGAGGGCGAGAGCTCGTCATTGAGACGGGAGTGTTTGCCAAACAGGCGAGTGGCGCCGTGACGGCCCGGTATGGTGATACCGTCGTATTGGCAACAGCGGTTATGAGTAAGGAAATGTCCAAAATTACGGGCTATTTCCCCCTCATGGTGGATTACGAAGAGCGGTACTATGCTGCGGGAAAAATCAAAGGATCGCGCTTTATCAAGCGTGAAGGACGTCCGTCGGATGACGCTGTGCTTTCAGGTCGCGCCGTTGATCGTACGGTCCGTCCTTTGTTTGACAGTCGCATGCGCAATGAAGTGCAGGTGGTGGTGACGAC
>CAZHDL010000026.1:0-573 GCA_964531045.1 uncultured Bdellovibrionales bacterium
TCGCTCATATGTCTTGCACCCGTATCAACTCGTCAAAGATCACCGTACCAATACTGAAACGAGCGACACGGGCAAGGTGCTCGATGGATCACTGGATACCTTTATCGAAAGTGCCCTCCGATATTTTCAAACCAATTAAAATCAACTATACAACCCTATGCCAGACTTGAAGCCTATCATTCGTTTCGAAAATGTCACCAAAACCTATCAGGGTGATGTTTCTGTTTTGAAAAATATCAACCTGGTTATCTACCCGGGAGAGTTTTTGTCACTGGTCGGCAGTAGCGGCGTAGGCAAATCTACACTGCTCAAGCTTATTTATGCCGAGGAAATCCCAAATGAGGGGGAGATCTACTTCAATGAACGTCCTGTCGGAGCCATCAATCGTAAGCACTTACCATACTATCGGCGCAATATCGGTACGGTCTTTCAAGATTTCAAGCTCTTGCCAAATAAGACCGCTTTTGAAAACGTCGCCTACGCACTTGAGGTGGATGGGCGTAGCCAAGAAGAAATCGACGCGGAAGTACCAGAGATTCTCCAGATTGTCGGTCTCGGCACCAAAATGGACAA
>CAZHDL010000026.1:583-6162 GCA_964531045.1 uncultured Bdellovibrionales bacterium
CAGCAGCGCGTTTCTTTGGCTCGCGCACTCATCCATCGTCCAAAGGTGATTATCGCCGATGAACCGACTGGTAATCTTGACCCGGTATCAAGCGACGAAATCATCCGTCTCCTCCTTGAAATCAATTCGTTTGGCACTACGGTCATTCTTGCCACACACAACAAGGGGATTGTCGACAAGCTCGGAAAGCGCGTGATCATTCTGTCTGGTGAGCACATTGCTCATGATCAAAGCAAGGGGAAATATATGCTACAATAACAACGGTTCTGGTGAAGAAACATTTTCAGTACAAAAACGAAATTATACGGACATGAAAACATTGAAACTCTGGCGCACATTCAAAGAGGGGTGGCTCAACTTCCGCCGCAACGGGTGGTTGTCATTTGCAACCGTCAGTATTTTGATGTTGTCGTTGTTTATTATCGGACTTTCTTCATTGCTTGGGTTGACTACGCACTACATGCTGCAAACCATGCGTGATAAAGTCAGTGTCAATGTCTCCTTCAATCCGGATGTCCCAGAACAACGGATGCTCGAAATTCGTGATGAGTTGACCAAGTACAAAAAGGAGATTGCCTCGGTGGAGTATGTTTCTCGAGACGCCGCTTTGGAGTCGTTTCTGGCTGAAAACAAAAATAACCCGGTTGTGACGCAGGCCATCGAAGAAATTGGCGAAAATCCGCTCCTTCCCTCGCTTGTTATCAAGGCCGTCCAGCCAGAGTACTTCCAGGTCATTGTCGATCAGCTTGAGCGATCCACGTTTCAGAATGATATCAGTCGTATCAACTACGATAAAAACCGCAAGATTTATGAAAATCTCGGGCGAAACAGTCTCTCCATTCAAAAGACGGGTGGGATTCTTGGTGTCGCCTTCATCTTTATTGCTGTTCTTATCACCTTCAATACTATCCGCATCACTATTTATTCCCACCGCCAGGAGTTTGAAATTATGCGCTTGGTAGGAGCGTCCAATATCTACGTCCGGATGCCTTTCGTTTTCGAGGGAGTATTTTATGGCATTGCAGCCGCCCTGGCAACCATACCTGCGTTGTTTGGAGCCGCTTACTTCATTTCGCCTTTGACACAGGGGGCTATTCCGCAGGGGAATTTTATAGGACTCTTTATGCAGTTTCTTTTCCCCATGATACTGGGACTGCTTATTCTTGGTGTGTTCCTGGGGGTGCTCTCAAGTAGTATCGCCATCCGCCGCTATCTCAAGGTGTAGTGAATATGAAAAAACTTTCAACGACTGGAGTGGTATTGGTTGGACTCTACGCGCTTCTCTATAGCATTGCTTTGTGGAGTGCTGTCACGACCTGTCCCAGTATGTTCTGCTCTTTGTATCTCTACCTCGTTACGCTACCGTGGTCGTTCTTGCTTGATCCGGGATTGGGTGCTGTTCAGATAGGCCCACTCTACGGATTTTCACTCTACCTGGTGTCGACACTGTTTTTCTGTCTCAATGCTTGCCTTCTCTATTTTTTGGGAAAATTTTCAGCCTCTCTTATCACCCGAATGAGAGACTGAGTCAATTCTTGACCAAAGACCCGACTTTCGGTAAGATAGGAGGGCGTTTTCTTGTTCGAATTGGGGAGTAGCCCGTCCGTTTGGACGAGGTAAACCAAGCGGCCTGCCTCGCGTCGACAAGCGAAGCGAGTCGAGGCGGGTAAGGCAGTGGGTTCTGACGTATGAAAGGATACACTTACGTTTTGTTAAGTGAAAAGGATAATCGGAAATATACCGGATCAACCGATAATCTTGAGAGAAGGTTAAAGGAACATCAAGACGGTATTTGTAAATCTACGGCAAATCGTAGGCCGTTACGATTGATATATTTCGAGGAGTTTGATAGTTTAAATGAGGCGAGATGTAAGGAGCGATACTTTAAATCAGCATCGGGCAGAAGGAAGTTGCGAGAAATTCTCTCACTATAAATACTGGGGAGTAGCCAAGCGGTAAGGCAGTGGGTTCTGGTCCCACCATGCGAAGGTTCGATCCCTTCCTCCCCAGCTAAGAAAAATCACCTTGCCCCTTATGGGTAAGGTGATTTTCTTTTATCCTGTGGAGGTAAGGAATCGAACGAGGAAAGGCCTGCCTGCTGGTAGGCAGAGGTCGGCCTGCTTCGACTCGAATCGAGGCGAGGAAAACGGGAGTTTGTCCGTGGCGGAGAGCAGAACCTTGGGCCCGCTGAGAACGGTGGAGTTCTCAGAGAGCGTAGCGAGTGAGATTCCTTCCTCCCTAGCCACAAAGAGTAGCTTCGCCACCTCATGAGCAAGCAAGAAAAAAGCACTCCGTGATTTCACGTAGTGCTTGAGAATAAGTGGATAGGTTCGCAATGGAGAGTTGTCTCTTTCGAGCAAAGCCTTGGGCAATGCAACACCCTTGGCTCAACTTGCTTTAATATCTTGGACTTCACGTTCCGTTCCTGAAACGCTTTACTGGCACAGAGTGCCATCTTAGATTACCTCTCGGCATCCACCGCTTTGATCGTCACATTTGCCAATGCAACCAGGTACCCGTCGTTTATCTCCTCGAAAGGAGACCAAGACACTCAATCCTGATGGTCCTAGAGAACCTACCCGCCTCAAGAGTATCAGATTACTAATTTCAGTACAACTCCCCAAAAACATCAATTTTTGGTCATTTTTATCTGTGTTATGATAGAAGGGATCGAACGAAGCAAGGCTTGTCTGCAGGTAAACAGGAGGGCTCAATAAAGTGCATCCATTGGCCTAAGTGTACGATACTTCTCCATTCATTTAATAAAATTATGAATCAACTAGAATCAAATACATTTTTTGACATCAACAAACTTCCCCCCGAAAAGGGATTACTTCTTTTCGGTCTTTCAATGAACAAACTCCCTAACAGGCAAGATGCCGAGCATTGCATGGAAGATATACGACACCTCGCTACAGATAAAATAAGCAAACCCAATGTAGGACTCAACTTTATTTACAGTGATTTTCTCTATCTTTATAGCGATAGACCAGCTCCTGAGTTGAAGCACTCATTCATGAACCAAGTCATTAATCATCGAAATAGCATCCAAAAACTTATTGAAAAGAGTCACATGGAATTTCAAATCCAACATGGCTTTAGCTACATGGTTTGGAATCAACTGTACGTTGGCACGAAAGATTTCAATGAACGTTTCAACCAGCTAAAGAAAATCTACGCTGGTGACGAGAAATTTCAAAAATACCTCAAAGAAGATTGCGACACCTTTGGAAGGGATATGGGAGATAATCAGGTCAATTTCTTTTTAGAAGAAATACTCATGATGTATCTTTTGAGCAAGAATCAGATTAAGTTACCGAATGAATACATAGAAAATAATCAGAAATGGATACTTTGGTGTTATCCTGGCCGTCCATTAAAGAGTGAGGTATACATACATCAATTGAATCCCTTCGATCTAGCTTGGCCGGAAAATCCCTACCAAAGTTGTCAGTACGATCTTGAATCAAAGCAATTGATTGATTTCGGTCGAGTAGACTTAGAGACTTACAAAGTAAGATAATAGTTTCTTATATCGTCCAAGAGCCTCAATATCTAAACCAATCAACTCCTATGGAGAAAAATTCAAACGGCAATGAGCTGCGGCCTAGGGTAGGTGTTGGGGTTCTGATTCTCAATAGTCAAAATGAAGTGCTCCTAGGTCTGCGTATCGCTTCCCACGGAACAGGGGAATGGTCTTTTCCCGGAGGGCATCTAGAATTTGGCGAAACAGTATTTGAGACGGCAAAACGCGAAGTAAAAGAAGAAACCAATCTTGATATTGATGAATTCGAGCTCGTCTCTGTCTGCGATGAAATGAGGTATATCCATACGGACAACAAGCACTACCTCAACCTCGGTGTGTTGGGCAAGTATAGGGCTGGCGAACCAGAGGCGATGGAGCCTGACAAGTGCCAAGAATGGAAGTGGTTTCCCCTTGATTCATTGCCAGAGAACCTTTTCGAGGCCACAGCATATACCCTGAGAAACTTTCAAGATAAAAAAATCTACCAACCGGAGAAGTTAGCGTAAATATCAACTCACTGGAAGAAATTTTATCCCAGAGCATCAGCATACAATTTTATGGTAAGCAAACCAGTCCGTCATGCGGTATCTGTAGTAATTCAAAATAGTAGCAAACAAACGCTTTTTGCATTACGATCTCCTCAAGCCTCTTCGTATCCGCTTGTCTGGAGCTTACCATCCTATTTTGTTGCAGAGAATGAGACACGCGGAGAAACGATTAGAAGAATCGGAAAAAATAAATTGGGGATAGAATTAGAGATAGGTGAGCTCCTAAATGAAGGAATATCTGATCGGGGAGATTTTACGCTCTTCATGCATGATTATTCCGCAACCATGAATGAAGGACAACCTAGAATTGTTAGCGACTTTTACACTGATCTAAAATGGGCAGAGGCGAAATCTCAACTTGCGTCAATGAAAGTGATGGGCGACTGTTGCCGTCTTTACAAGGAATATCTCAGCTAGCCAAAATTTATGAAAAATATTCAGTATTCACGACAGTATCAAGGCGTAGCGGCTCTTTTTGCGTGCTCAGCTATTTATGCGTCCTTCGGACCACTGGTTCGAATTCTTTCTGAGATGTTTGGAACATATACCCAGGTGGCCGCACGAATGGGGCTGGCATTTGTTTTTCTTCTCATTCTTGGTCTTGTTTTCAAAAAGTTCAGACCGCTTTCAAGAAACCAAATACTGATATCCATAGCACTCGGAATAGTCTTTACCAGTATCATTGTTTTCTTCACGATTGCCATTACGGAGATAAAGATAGCGACGACAATTTTTCTTCTCTACGGCGCAAGCATGTTCACCTCTTTGTTCATTGGAACATTGTATTTTAAGGAAAAACTTGGCATCCAAAAGAGTATTGCTATTGCCCTTGCCTTCTTTGGACTGTACATATTTATGTCTTCCAGTATTGCCATAGGCCTAGGCTTCGGCACGCTTGCTGCTCTAATATCAGGCATCAGCGAAGGTATCGGCAATGGAATACGGAAGGGACTGGCTGGAGCAGATAAAACTACGGTCAATGCGATCCAATTTTTTGTTATAACAATCTGTTCGTCCTTTCTCATTTTTCTATCAGACGAAATTGCCGTCCGCACGATAAGCACGGAAGCCATCATAGCCCTGGTTTCATTTTCTGTACTGCAGCTTTTACTGAACTATCTTCTTCTGTATGGCTTTCAGAATTTTGACGTCAATATCGGCGCCGTTATTCTCTCCCTCGAACTCTTCTTCGCTGCGATTTTAGGGTATGTCTTTTTCTCTGAATCACTCACAGCTACCGAAATAGTCGGTGGCTTAATTATATTCGCTGCATCCGTAATTGGTGCCTGGAAATTTAAAGAACCGGAAGTCTAGCTAATCTTAACTGAGTAAATTTCTCGGCGTCCTGCTTCACGTCTGAAATATTAGAACAAAATGAATTTGAGCCCCAAGCGGGTGTTCCGCAAGGGGCTCAATGGGTACGCGAGTTCTCGCGTTCAGATGAGTGACCAGTCGACGTCGGCCATGAATACATCGCGGTGTCCGAAGCGAAGAAGCTGAACATC
>CAZHDL010000026.1:6172-13230 GCA_964531045.1 uncultured Bdellovibrionales bacterium
GTACGGTCGCCGCAGATGACTGCGAAGGCCGGAAAAAGGGAAGACAGAAGCTCTGGACGGTTCCTCAGGGTGTTCAGGTAAAGCTGTCCGAGAAACACTGACATCCCTTCCTCTCGTCCGCCGATCTCATAGTTGCCATCAGGATTCAACGCACGAAGCGCGTCATCGAGCAGGCAGTGAATCTCATTCCTGCGCTCCCACGAACAGTCAGGACCTGCCGCCTCGTCAAGCAAGGTTTTCAACTCGCTCTGTTTCATTCTTTGGCTCCAAAAAGTACTGGGTTACCACGATGCCCTCGTGGCGGGGTGCATTGGACTTCATATTCTCTCTTACATTTCCAGTATGTTATAATAGCATATTTTTTATATAAAGTCAACCCCAAAGCAAAAAATCACCAGACAGGTGATATATTGTAGCTATCAATGCACCGAATAAATAGGCTTCGCGGCCTCCTGATCACGGCGCTCTATGAGAAGGTTTCAGGGCCGTTTTTGTGATATACTCGAAATGAAATCTGGCAGTGGATGGATAAGAACTAATGCCACCAAAAAATTATGCTCTTGATAACGCTTGAAAATCACACAGTTAATTTTTCGGAAAAATTACTGGGAAGTAAGGAGGCTTGGGTGTGGGTAGGAAGTGCCTATAGCCCAAAAGATAATGATGATGACCGAGTCAGAGAAACACGCGATCTGATGAAAAAGTACTATGATTATGTCCCGTATGGCATGTGGGTTGGTAATCGAAAAGAGGGTGTTATGAAACCACTAGAGTTGCAGGATGGATACTACACGCTCGATACGTCGTGGTGGCCAGTAGGGGTGTACCGAATCAATCTTCATACGAGCGCTGGAAAAGAATCACCTTCCGGATCAAAGCTTCATCCTTCACAACGTGATCTGGAATGTTCATGGGCCCCGCTTGAGAATTTTAAAGAGGAGCTCTGGCCATTTCTCCACAAGGAAGAAAATGGTGCGGGGTATTCTCTTCGATTTCTTATTCGACCCAACCGCCTCGTTGAACCGTTTGGCGACACAGAATAGTTCCAACGTCGTCCCAGAGCCTCAGCTAAAGCAAAGAGCTGCCCATGATGGGCAGCTCTTTGGTTTTAGATGAGAAAGAGGACCGAACAGGGAAAGGGGTCGGGGGAACGGGAGTTTCCCGTTTTGGGTGACCTCGCTTTTAGCGAGGATTAGTGAGTGGAAGCCCTATAAAATGGAACTTTCGTATGTTATCATACGAAAGTGAGTAGTGAGATTTCCCTTCCTCCCCAGCAAGTAAAAACTATGACAGAAGTAGTAGAAAATCTTTGGAAAGAGTATTGCTCCACACTTAACTCTCAAGAATCATTGATTTGTCTAAACGAGCCTTATGAGGTTTGGGACTTTGGTGTGGAGAGAGAATCTTCAGAAAAGTTAAAATCACTTGTTTTAAATGGAAAAAAGACAGCAACCACGGGCCTCCGAGACAACGACAATCCAGTTCCGTTACCAGGATCAAAGGCAATTATCCTCGATAACGATGGACTTCCTTTTTGTGTTATTGAATATGCTGAAATAACCGTAAAACCATTCAACGAAGTGGCTTTTGATTACGCCATGCTAGAAGGAGAAAACGCTACCCTAGCAGAATGGCAACAAGAACATCGAAAGATTTTCTCCGAATGGCGTAAAGTGGAAGGCACATCATTCTCAGATACCGACCCCGTTATTTGCCATATATTCAAGCTTGTTTTTGTGCCATAAGCTCAACTTGAGTCAATGAAAGTGATGGGCGACTGCTGCCGTCTTTACAAAGAATATCTGACCCTATAAAAGTTTCCGCATCGTCGCAGGGCTTCAGCATATTATTTTATTCGGCACTCGAAAGAGGTAATTTTATGATAGAATTATACAAACAATAATTCATATATTCTCATGAATAAGAATCCTTCATCGGTTTTTGAGCTTAAATATAACAATCATATATTTAGGAATGTCTATTTGTACTTTCTAATCTTTTTGACTTCGTTGCTTCTCTACGGCTTCCAGCCAGAAGGGGCTCGATTTTTTATTGGGATTACTATCTTAGTGTTTGGTTACTCCTCAGTATACTTTTTCAATGACTACGCTGACCATGTCGACGATCCGAAATACGGCAAAAGGAATCTCTATTTGGATATATCCAACAAAAAGTTGTTTTGGGGAGTTACAACGACTTTACTCACTTTCGGGTTTGTGGCTTCAGCGCTCCTTTCAAAAAAGGCGATCATCCTTTTCAGCCTCATTATAGCGGGCAATCTCATATATAGTCTTCGACCTTTCAGATTTCGTGATATTCCTTTCGTTTGTGAATGCACCCTTTTCGCTATTTATTTTGTGAAGTGGTTTTATATTTTTGAGCTTCTTGGTGTTGAATTTAATAACGATTTTCCTCTCTCGATACTAATACTCGGGAGTACCTTCGCAGCGCTCATGGGAGCGTTCTATAAAAGACACCTCAGAAAAAGCACTTTCGCAGAATATTTTTTCGGGGCGGTATTTTTCTGTGTCTATCTGACAGCTCTTTATCAATACCCAACTCTTTGGACTATTCTTGTTCCGGTTGTACCGGTGGGCATCTACCTTGGTATCCGATACAAAAATACTCAAATACCCTTTGGGCGGTATCAGATTCTTCATTTCATCTATTTAATTCTGGTTTACTGTGTCTTGATATTATCGGAAAAGTTTTAAATATACGCATTTCACATCGTCCCAGGGCAATAGTACCACTTATCTTGGGTATGACGGCGATGACTTGTTCTCGGACGGCATTCATTTTTTTCGATGATCCCGAGGGTCCAAATCTCCTCATAGTGACAGTCCTGGCAGTTTTCTTGTATCTTCCTTCTTTGTTGGTATACGCACCAAGCCTCTCTATGACGAGTTGGAAACGATTTCTATCTGCCGTAGGCATTCAAATACTCCTCGCTGCCAGCTTCTTTTTTCTACTGAGCTAAAAAAGATATCGGATTGAACGAGTCCTTCTTGACAGAGGACGAGAAGAGACTATGATACAAGTATCAATCGATAGTTTCGTACAAAAGAGTGGTAGGGGGTAGCATCAATGGGGAGATGCGGCACGCGCGATTCGAAATATCGCGCCAACTGATTCGACACCTCTTGGATTTTTCCCGTACGATAGTCCGGTGCGTATGCGGGGTTCGATTCCCAGCCCCCCAACTAAATAGTAAAACTGGCCCAAGTCTTGATTTTCCAATCACTGGGTCAGTTTTATTATCAAACGAAGTGAGTGAAATGAAAGTTTACCGTTAAGCACATAAGGATCGAAAAAATTTCTAGAAAATTTACACGATGCGGAAGGAAGTATATACTGAAGATGTTCACAGATTCACTGTTTGTAGTATGAAGAAAAAACAATCGCTCCACCCGGATATCTTTTTAGTTGCAGGGCTTTTTGTTTTTATCATCTTTCTCGCGGGACTGATCGGATACTCTCTTGCGGCGTCACTCCAAAAAACGCCCGTTACCATGATATGTTCCGAAGAGCAAAAGGTATGCCCCGGAGGAAGTAAGGTCAATCGAACTGGCCCTACCTGCGAATTTTCACCCTGTCCCAGTAGTACACTCCCAAATCGTCAGGGTATTGTCGAAGAACCCTTTCTCGCACCACCCGCTTCTCCTCTCCCGACCCCTCCCAAAGCTGAAAAATCCAAAAAAGATCCCATTCTCTGCACGCAGGAAGTGAAGATGTGTGAAGATGGCAGCCTTGTCGGAAAGACCGGCCCTAACTGCGAATTTGCCCCTTGTCCGGATGGTCTGGAGATTGATAGCGATCGCTAATATCTTCGTTGCTCAAACTGTCTTTTTGTGTCAGAATGGGTTCCTCCTATGAACAACCCCATATTTTATCTTTTTCGTCAGATGTGGAAATTCTCCGCGGGCAATCGTCCTCGGGTGTTGTTGTCGCTGTCTCTTTTGGCTGGTGCTAGCATTATTTCCCTTCTTGAGCCGCTCATCGTGGCCAAAATTCTCAACACCGTTCAGGAGCAGGGGATGACCCGCGAGAATCTGCCGACGTTCCTGGGACTCCTCAGTCTCTTCGTCCTCCAAACGCTGGCATTTTGGCTTCTTCATGGTCCCGCTCGTGTCCTCGAAGAAAGCAATAGCTTCATCGTGCGAGCCAACTACAAAAAATATCTGCTCGATGGCACTATCAATCTACCCCTTGAATGGCATACCAATCACCACTCCGGAGACACTATCGACAAAATTGAAAAAGGAACCAAGGCGCTCTACAACTTCACGGGCCACGGCTTTCAGTTCATGCAAACAGCCGTTCGTTTTGTCGGCTCCATTGTGGCACTGGCTCTCTTTAATTTGAACACCATCTTCATCGTGCTCTTGGTGGCGATTGTGGCTATTCGGATTATCATTGAATTTGATAAAACGCTGGTCAAACAATATCGAAAATTGAATGCTGCCGAAAACAAGGTTTCTGCCAAGATCTATGACGTCATCAGCAACATCTCAACGGTGGTCATCCTCCGAGTAGAACACTTGCTTTCCAATGATCTGTGGAAGAGTATCATGAAGCCGTTTCCGCTCTACGTCAAAAACACCAAGCTCAACGAGTGGAAGTGGTTTACAGCCAGCCTGGTGAGCGGCACCATGATTTCGTTTGTCCTGGGATTTTATGGCTACACCACGCTTTCAGAAGGAGGGACGGTGCTCGTCGGCACACTCTTTGCTCTCTACAGTTACACCGGTCGCATCAATGATATTTTTTACAATTTCGCCTACCTCTATAGCGATACGGTTCGTTGGCGCACCGCCATCCAGAATGCCGAGGAGATCTCAGTTCACTTCAGAGAGCAGGGAGTGG
Organism: uncultured Bdellovibrionales bacterium; assembly: GCA_964531045.1. Classification (GTDB taxonomy): domain Bacteria; phylum Patescibacteriota; class Minisyncoccia; order Moranbacterales; family UBA1568; genus UBA1568. The sequence continues at coordinate 11,039 of CAZHDL010000026.1, forward strand.
TGGGTGAGATGGTTCATGAGTGGCAGGTCTGCGATATTCGATCGCTCACGTTTTCCTATCACGGCGATACAGATGCCGACCTCCATCTCAATGATGTTTCGTTTTCCATGAAACGAGGGGAGAAGATAGCCGTCATCGGTGAGAGCGGCAGCGGCAAAACGACGTTCCTCAAGATCCTGCGTGGTCTCTATGTCCCCACGAGTGTTTCTGTCAGCCTCGATGGCAAGGTACTCCCGGGTGGTTTTCTTGATATGAAAAATGACATCGCTCTCATCCCGCAGGATCCCGAAGTCTTTGCCACCACTATCCGGGAAAACATTACCATGGGCATGGATCGGACAGCTGCGGAGATTCGCCAATTCACTGATCTGGCTCGCTTTTCCTCGGTGCTCAAGCGCCTTCCCAAGGGGCTCAATTCATCGATCGTGGAACGCGGTGTCAACTTGAGTGGCGGCGAGAAACAGCGCCTCGCCCTGGCCCGTGGCCTCCTTGCCTCAGAAGAAAAGTCTCTCATTCTTCTTGATGAATCAACGAGTAGTGTCGATCCGGAGAATGAAATCGCCATTTACGAAAACATCTTCGAAAACTATCGCGACAAAACCATCATCGCCTCCATCCATAAACTGCACCTTCTCCGCCTGTTCGACACCATCTATATCTTCGAACGAGGAGAAATCAGCGCTTCCGGCAGCTTTGCGGAGCTTCTTACTTCCTCACCGGCCTTTGCGGCCATGTGGCAAAAGTACTCTGAAACGACGCGTGATCTACCATCACCTGAATTGAAGTAGTCCTCAGTCTTTCTTCTCTCGCCACGAATCATGCTTGAAGGCGAAGTAAACCAGGGGGAAGACCAGGAGCGTCAACAAAGTGGAGGCTGTCAGACCAAAAATAATAGACCAGCCCAAACCTTCCCAGACCGGGTCACTGACGATGGTCAGAGAGCCCAAAATAGCGGCCAAGGAGGTCAAAACAATCGGAAGGAGTCTAATACGTCCTGTCTCTACCAATGCCTCAGCCAGGCTCTTTCCTGAAGCCTTGAGCGGCTCGAGGTATTCGAGATAGATAACGGCATTCTTGACTGCCAACCCCGATAGAGCGATGACGCCAATCATCGAGGTGGCATTGAAGTAGGTACCCGTGAGTGCGTGAAGCACCGCAAAACCGGGCAATACACCGATGAGTGTCAGGGGAATACTGACCATGATAAGGAGCGGGACAAAGAGAGATTCGGTCTTGGTGGCCAAGACGAAATAAATGAGAAACAGTGCTAGCCCCATAGCCAGTCCCAGATCGCGAAAGACCTCGAGCGTGAGTTCCCATTCGCCACCGAGCGTCACACGATATCGTTCATGTGTCGTCACATCCTCATACTGCATACCAAACAGCGACCAAGATACGAGTCGGAGCGAAGTATCCTCTACTGCGAGCGTCCGAAGTGTCGGGATAAGATCAAGGACGGCGTAGATGACACTGCGGCCTTCCATTTCTCCGGATAGGTAGGTTGTTTTTTCGCGTGTATCAGAGAGGATAGTCGTATCAAGTGGCGCATCCACTCGTTCGATGACTTCTGTCAGAGGGACACTCTGGCCAGCAGCACTCGTCAGACGAATATGTGCCAATGCCGATTCATTCTTTCTCAGTTCAGGAGCAAAACGCACTACAATATATTCTTCCTCCGCCTGACGTCCCTCTGACTGGTCAGATGTATGACGAAGGCCCACCGAAACACCGGACAGCGCCGCCTGAACGGCAGTACTGATATCACGTGGATCCACACGGAGGAGCGCTGCCTTTTCGGCATTGATCCGGTAAGTGAGCGCGAAGCCCCGCTCCGGGAGAGACGTTTTGAGGTCGACTACTCCCGCGGTCTCTTGCACCATTGATTTCAAGTGTTGGACCATTTTTTCACGCACCACTTCATCACCTCCCTGTACTTTGAGCAAAAACGTGGAGAGAACCGGTGGTCCAGGCGGATCTTCTACCAGGCGAAGCGTCACATCGGGATGCTCATTGGTAAAAACAGCTACCTCTTGCCGAAGCAGCGATGCCAGGTTTTCCGAAGAAGTTTGTCGTTCTTCGTGAGGAGTCAGATGTACTTTGAGGGTAGCCTGATGGCCACCTACGCGTGCCGTACTGCCTCGAAACAGACCATTGAAATCTACCACCGGTGCTTCACCGACAAAAGCCTCAAC
>CAZHDL010000026.1:13240-13587 GCA_964531045.1 uncultured Bdellovibrionales bacterium
AACCGCCACCGTGTCAGTCTGCTTGAGTATCAAGGACTCAAGCTTCTGCACCAGCGTGTCCGTGGTCTGAACGTCCGTCCCAAGAGGAAGATCAACGTACACAGAGAACTGATCCTTATCGGCTTTGGGAAGCATACGGAAGGGGACGAGGGGCGTGAGAGGCAGGAGCAGGGATACGAACAACACCGCAAAAACGCTGCCGAGAAAGAGGCGACGGGAGCGTCGGTTTTCGAGAAGTGCAGAGAGGGCATGTGCATACCGGTGTTCCACCCACTTGAGTACACGAAAAAACACACCTGTTTCATAGCTCGCTCCAGCGGTTTTCCCCGCTGTTTCATGCTGGGCAG
>CAZHDL010000027.1:0-3025 GCA_964531045.1 uncultured Bdellovibrionales bacterium
GTCTGTGCCGAGAAAGAACCTCGGGTTGCCAGAGGTGGCTGCGCCGAGTAGTGCTTGGCGGTGGACTTCACGTTTGAGTACCGGCAGGCAGAAGTTGTGGGGATAGAGGCCGGTCGCACCGCTCGGACTGAGGAACAGGGCGTTTCGGTTGTAGAGCAAGTGATGAGCAGTGATGGTGGCAGCGATACCGCGGCCGCCATCCCAGACGTAGTCTACTGCCTCTTTGGTGGTGATGTGTTCGAACACCACCTTGAGTGCTGGGAAGTCACGCCGGAGTGGAATCATCACCTGCTCGATGAACGCCGCCTCGCGATCAAAGATGTCGACCAGGGGGTCGGTCACTTCGCCATGGACGCAGAGCACCATGCCGACTTCCTGCATTACTTCAAGCACAGGGTAGATTTCCCGGACATCACCGACGCCGGCCGCGCTATTGGTTGTAGCGCCGGCTGGGTAGAGCTTGCAAGCGATGATCCCAGCAGCTTTGGCCCGACGGATTTCATCAGGTGAGGTGTTGCTCGTCAGGTAGAGTGTCATCAATGGCTCGAAAGTGCTTCCGGGTGGAAGCGCGGCCAAGATACGTTCTCGGTAGGCGAGAGCCATGGCCGTAGTGGTCACCGCCGGCTTCAGGTTGGGCATGATGATGGCCCGGTCGAACTGGGCTGCCGTGTAGCCGACGACCGCTTCGAGGGCGATGCCGTCGCGGAGGTGGAGGTGACAGTCGTCGGGATGATGGAGAGTCAGAGTTTGCATGATGTGCTCCTTTGAGCGGTTGGGGTTCAGTTGCCATTCCTGATGTAGCGTTGACCCATCAGGTACTGTTGGAGGCGTTCGCTTTCCACGATGAGATCATTGAAGAAACGTGGACCATTGCTGTGCCAAGCAGGTCCAGAGGTGCACTGAACAGCCCTCGCCCCAGCTTCGAAGTAGTCGACAGCGTCATCACCGGTAAGGATGCCGCCGCAGCCGATAACGTCGATTGACGAAGAGAGAGATGAACGGGCTTGCCGGACCAGCTTGATGGCAATAGGCTTCAGGATAGGACCAGAGAGTCCAGCTTTGCCGTCGAAGGGTGTCGTCACTGGCTTGTCGTCGGTGCCAAACTTGCGACAGTTCGGTAGTGTGTTCGAGAACACAACGGCCGAGACGACATCGTCGCACAAATCTATCACCAAGAGCATGCGCTGTAGGAAACGACCAGAAATCGTTGGCACTTCCGAGAAGTCGATATCTGGGTGATTGCTGGCCATCAGAGCGAGCTCTTCACTCGTTACGTATGGGGACAGTTTGACCCAAATCGGTTTCAGTTGACGACCAAGCTGACGGAGGTTTTTCAGGAGAGCTCCGGTTGCCTCGAGATCGTAGGCAAATGGAAGTCCGCCGGTATTGGGACAACCGAGATTGAGTTCAATACCGGAGACATACGGGGAATGATTGGCCAGCCTTACAAGGGTGATGTACTCCTCTATCGAAAATCCAGCCACACTAATGACGTGTGGCTGTAGCTTGGTGAGTTTGTCCAATTGTTGCAACGCCGTCACGAAACCGGAGTTTGGCATGCCAAAAGAATTGAGACCGAACCTAGATTCAATGAAGTCAGTCCAGTCATTGGGCCAGGACAAAGTTCCTTGGTTGCCGTCACGCTGTTTGAGCGTATAGGAACCAGTCACGACGGCTCCGACTGAGACATCGCGCCGCAGATACGGGACGAGGTGCGGAGGCGCCTTAGCAGCGCCGGCACCGAGAATAATGGGGAGGTGCATAGAGATGCCACCGATGATTTGTTCCATGATGAACGCTCCTTCCGAGCGGTTAGGTTGTCAAAGAGGGTCAATCCCACAGAATCGGGGATTGCAGATAGCCTATCAAATAGAGATATTTAGTCAATCAGCGGGGTGACTCTTGGCAATTCTTTCGAAAAAGCGTATCGTAAGGGATACTTCAAGTATATGAACATAGCAGTATTGGTCTCGGGTGGGGTGGATAGTTCGGTGGCGCTCCGTCTCCTCAAAGACGAAGGACACGAACTGACGGCCTTTTACCTGAAAATTTGGTTGGAAGATGAACTCGCATACTTGGGCGATTGTCCGTGGGAGGAGGATTTGTCGTACGTGCAAGCGGTGTGTGCACAGGCGGGTGTGCCGCTTGAGGTGGTGCCGTTTCAGAAAGAATACTGGGAACGGGTAGTGGCGTATACGGTCAATGAGGTAAAAGAGGGTCGTACGCCCAATCCGGATATGCTCTGCAACGCCCGCATCAAGTTCGGTGCGTTCTATGATTTTTTGGAAACGCAGTACCCGGGGCGATTTGAGAAGATTGCCACCGGGCACTACGCTTGGACGGAAGAACGTGATGGGAGAACAGAACTTTGTCTGTCACCCGACCCTATCAAAGACCAGACCTATTTTCTCTCGCAGTTATCACAGGGGCAGGTCAGTAAGGCACTTTTCCCGATTGGGAGGTTGGAAAAAAGCGATGTACGGAAACTGGCGGAAAAATATGAGCTGCCAAACGCCAAGCGCAAAGACAGTCAGGGTATTTGTTTCTTGGGGAAGATTCCTTTCGACCAGTTTCTCGAATATCATCTGGGAAAAAAGTCTGGGACACTGATCGAATACGAGACAGGGAAGGTTTTGGGAGAGCATGATGGCTTTTGGTATTTTACCGTTGGTCAGCGTCGGGGCATTAAATTACCGGGTGGTCCCTGGTATGTGGTCAAGAAAGATGCACGTACCAATGAGGTGTTTATTTCTCACGGGGCACACCATGAGCGTTCGGCGCGTGATACATTTACAGTGAGCTCCATCAACTGGATTCTTGGGAAGCGGCCAGAAAAAACTAGTCTCTCAGCCAAGATTCGTCATGGGGCCAAGATGTATGCAGCGAGCGTGCAGTATCAAGGTGAGAAGGAAGTGCAAGTGCATCTAAAAGAAAAAGACCTCGGTGTGGCCGAAGGTCAGTTTGCCGTCTTTTATGATGGTGCTGTCTGCTTGGGGGGAGGGGTGATCAGCGAAAGACTGCCGTC
>CAZHDL010000027.1:3035-9782 GCA_964531045.1 uncultured Bdellovibrionales bacterium
AAGTCATGATGGCTGGTCCGGTCTCGTGATAAGTGGCAGTTTCACCAGTGCCTATCAAGAACCCGAGCTCTCGGAGTGTGCCACTGATTCTCGTGTCCGTATCTTGTCCAACACGACGTTTTCCACGAAGGAGCAATTCAATGTCATATGGAAGCACATTGACTTCATACCAGCCGTTATAGCTCGTCGTGTGGATGGACTTATAGATGCCGCCCTGCGGATCACCTTCATGCTCGACAATCTTTAGAACGGCCAAGAAGTTGCTTGGCAGTACGATTGGCGGCATGGGCGGCGTGTTGGTGAATGGCAATGCGAACTCCCCGAGTCCTATGAGGAATCCCTCTTTTTCATAGCTCAGCGCCAGAGAGTGCGGAGAGGTAAAGCTATACGGTTCCATGTCATGCTCCGGTGAAAGAACGATGTGAGACCTCTTGTCTCGACTGTGGGGAAAGGGTACAATGACGGGAATACTATGTCAATACGCAAAGAAAAAATACGATTTTTTGAGAAACAACTGGCCGACTTTTTTCACAAGGCCGGCCGAGTGGAATTGCCGTGGCGTAAAAAAAACATGACGGCGTACGAAGTGTGGGTGTCGGAGATTATGCTGCAGCAGACACAGGTGGTACGAGTGATTGAGTATTACAATCGTTTTCTTAAGCGTTTTCCTACGGTGGATATGTTGGCGAGTGCTTCCTGGGAAGAATTCCTCTCATATTATCAGGGGCTCGGTTACTATGCTCGTGGTCGCAACATGTTGAAAGCTGCTCAGGTGATAGTGGCAGACTATGATGGCGTTTTTCCTCGTGATACGAAACTCCTCCAGACGCTTCCCGGTGTCGGGCCCTATACGGCCGCAGCTATTATGAGTTTTGCCTACGGAGAAAATCATCTGGCCTGGGATACCAATCTGAAGCGAGTGATCGGGCGGTTCTTTTTCGGAGGGAAACACCTGGTGACCGATGAGGAATTTTGGGAGGACAAATTTTTTCTACAAAAACGTGAGATGAACGCGGCGCTGATGGATTTCGGCAGCGCCCTCTGTGTAGCGCGACCCAAGTGTCAGGCGTGTATGCTCCGCAGTCGCTGTGTGTATTTCAAAGAAAAAGGAGCGCAAGAATTACAAATAAAGAAAAAGCAGAAAAAAGTGAGCGAGGAACACGATTGGGCGCACGCGCGGGTCAGGGTATTCCTGCATGAAAATCATGAGAAGTATTTTTCGAGTAGCACACAGACATTTCGGCCTTTTGCGCTTCCCTCCGGATACACGACGCGAGCAGACATCAAAGAGTATTTTTTGAAAACATACGGTCTCACACTGGCAGTGCGGCCACCTCATAAGAAGGTGGTGATTGCTGGACAGGCAACGCTACTCGTCAATGCCCAGATTTTGCTCGGGGAGCCAATCTTCACCCAATTTTCGAAAAATGACGCGAAAGAGTATACTAGAAATAGCTTTTAGTAAGAATATACCAACCATATGCAGCTCAAATCACTCAATGTCACTTTCTTCTTCTTACTGTTTTTAGCCGTCGGGGTTTCGGTCTTCTTTATCTTTCAGCCATTTTTGACGGCCATCGTAGCGGCCGCTATTTTGACAGCGCTGTTCAAGCGTCCCTATCACTGGTTTGAGGGTGTATTTCGGGGACATCGAGGGCTGAGTGCCTTCCTTACCTGTCTACTGGTGATCGTGATTATTGTGACGCCACTCTTTCTCGTCTTGAGTTTGGCTATCAATGAGGCAAGTAATCTGTACACAGCCGTTACGCAAGAATCGACGTTGCAGGCTACTGTCGAGCGAACTCTGACGGCTATTCAAGACGCCCCATATGCCGGTGTGTTTGTAGATACGGTCGCTTTTGATCAAGAGCGGTTGGTGGCTGAGGTGAAAAATTTGAGCCAAAACGCCCTCAGTGTACTGCAGACTGCGTATCAGGGGGTAGCGCATTTTGTCTTCTGGGTATTTATCATGTTCTTCACGTTGTTCTATTTCTTGATTGATGGCAAGCAGACGCTCCGTGGACTGATGCAGCTCTCACCACTCAAGAACGAACATGACGAGCTCCTGATTCAGAAATTTATTTCCATCAGTCGGGCAACACTCAAGGGAACATTGGTTATTGGCGCCATACAGGGGCTGATTGGCGGCGTGGCTTTTTGGATAGCGGGCGTGCCTTCCCCGGCTATTTGGGGGATCGTTATGATTATTCTTTCCGTGGTACCTTCGTTTGGAACAGCTATCGTATGGTTGCCCGCAGGGCTCATCCTGCTTGCTTTGGGAGATGTGTGGCAGGGAGCATTTGTACTCGGTATCGGTGCCGGGGTCATATCACTCATTGATAATATTCTTCGTCCGAAGCTCGTAGGAAAAGATACGCAGATGCATCCGCTCATGGTCTTTTTTGCAACCATAGGAGGTCTTTCCCTCTTTGGTTTGCCGGGTTTTATTATCGGTCCCATCATCATTGCTTTGTTTATGGCCCTGTTTGAAATTTACGGCATTGAATTCCGTGACCAGCTGAAAGAATATAACAAGTAGGTGAAAAGCAGAAAGCTATAAGGCTTTTCTGGCCTAAAGAGCGGACGTGCTGTGAACTGTATGAGCTTTTTCTGGCAACACATTCCGGAATACCTGGACCCGATCGCTTTTACGGTCGGTTTTTTTTCTGTACGTTTCTACGCGCTTTTTTGGCTCTTGGGATTTTTCGGAGCGTTCGGACTGTTTTTGTGGAGGATGCGACAGGAGCGATATCCGGGAAACGTGGCCTTGTGGTACGATCTTTTTTTGGCGCTGTTTCTTGGTGCTTTTCTGGGTGGGCACCTGGGATATTTTTTGTTGTACCAACCCAGTGTTCTCTGGCGCTTTCCCGAACAGGTCTTTTGGCCCGTTGATCTTTCGACCGGAGCATGGATTGGTCTATCGGGCATGAGCTTTCATGGTGGGCTGATGGGTGCGCTGATAATTCTCCTTGTGTTTGTTCGGAAAAAGAAGCTCCTCTTTTGGGATATAGCTGATCGCTTGGTTGTGGCACTTCCGATAGCACTTTTTTTTGGTCGCATAGGGAATTTTCTCAACCAAGAGCTCTATGGTCGCGTAACCGAAAGACCGTGGGGGATGTTTTTTGTCGAGGCTGCCCCTTTGGGAGTGCTCCGCCACCCGTCCGCTTTGTATGAGGCTTTTGGTGAGGGGATACTGTTATTTCTTTTTCTCTTGTTTTTTACAAAGCGTTTGTTTCGTGGTGGGAGCAGTGCTCTTTTTTTGATAGGCTATGGAAGCATTCGTTTTTTCCTGGAGTTTTTTCGAGAACCGGATATGGGGGCCTCAGTATGGTGGGGTATATGGACCTCGGGACAGCTGTATTCGGGAGCAATGATTGCGGTAGGAGTGGTTCTTTTTCTGTGGCTTCGCCAAAAAAATCATGATATACTAAGAGGGTAAACAGGAGGGTGTTTTACGAATGCGACGCTTCAAAAAAAACATGAATAGCTATTCTTTGCGCTCATCTCTCGAAGAACGGGCAAGAAAACAAAATCCGAGTCTCGATATTTCTGTGTCTCGCAAGGTGGGCGGTACACCTCGTCTTCAGGCAACTCGTTTGGACGTTGTTCTGCCAAGGAATATCAAACAGCCGGCAGGAAGAGGTCTTGATGGTGTACGAAGTGACCAGTTCTCCCGTGTGCCAAAAAAAGCGGAGTCGACAGTGCGTGATATGGCAGGACGTTCTTTTGAGCGTATCGGTGTCTATGTGAAACAGGTGCGGTCTCTCTTTGGTCATGTATTGCCGACATTTGCTCCGCACAAGATGCTCTACGGTGCCATCGTGGGAGGCATTGCTTTTGGGATGGTCAGTATGGCGTTTATCGAACATGCCTTTGGCCCTGGTGTTTTTGCTCGTTCAGAGATGATAGAGACTTCGGTCAGAGGGTCATCTTCCGAAGTATCGCCCGCGGCTGTGGTAGCAGTATCACCGAGCGAAGAGTATGTACCGGATCAGGACGTATTTTTTGAATATTTTGGGCAGGTCACCAAGGAGCGATACGAAGAGAGTATCAGGGATATGGTCAAGGGCTATCCTATCGAAGCTATGCTCCCTTTTATTTTTGAACAAGACCGGCTGACAGCTGCTTTTTTGGTGGGTATCGCCAAGAAGGAGAGTAACTGGGGGAAGCGCATCCCGGTTCTTGATGGGCAGGACTGTTACAATTATTGGGGCTATCGAGGAGTACGTCGCATGATGGGCTCTGGTGGACACACCTGTTTCAATAGCCGAAAAGATGCGGTCGAAACGGTTGCTGGGAGGTTGAACAAATTGATTCGTTCTGAAAAATTGGATACCCCGGAAAAAATGATCGTCTGGAAGTGCGGATTTAGTTGCCAGGGGCACAGTCGGGAGAGTGTCAAAAAGTGGATTGCTGATGTGGACATGTACTTTTCTCAGTTGAACGACGAGTAGCTGTTTAGAGAGTGATCTCGATATACTAATATTACTTTAAATAAGCCATTTTTTAGGAATAAAGTGGCTTTTTTCATTGACAAAGAGGCGGAAATTTGCTAGAATCGACAGTACGTTCTTAATGAATTTCTCCCCGTTCCGGAGGGTCTGCATGTCGGTTGACTGTATGATGTGAACGGGTACTCTATGGGTGATTTCTGGGGAGGTAGGCCACAGCGAGGACTATCACAACTGAAGCATTCTTGGCACTTTCGGCCCCTTTTTGCAAGGAAGGCCTTTTCGAGTTTTACCATACTTTTCTTGGGTGCTTTTGGTACCTTCCCGGCCTTGCCAGTAGTGACGGCTCCAGATGAAAAAGCAACTTCTTCTCCCGAGTCTGAACAGACCGTTGTATCTGTGAATCCGCTTGAACTGTGTCGTTGGCAGCGGGATTTCACATTTTTCTCTGATTTGGTGGGAGACAAGACGCTGAGTGATGAAGAAGAACCCTGTACGGAACCGATAGTAAAGACGGCAGCGGTTGTGCCCAGCGAGGTGCCGGGAGACCAGGCGCTTAGTGACCTCATTGTTACTTTGACCAGCGGGTATCCATTGGAGGTGATGGCACCGACTATTGCAGAATATGATCGTGAGGTAGCAGCTCTTATTGTCGGTATCGCCAAGAAAGAAAGCAATTGGGGAAAGCGTGTGCCGGTGGACGCTGCGGGGAAAGACTGTTTCAACTACTGGGGCTTCAAGGGTGCAGGTGCTCGGGGAGTGGCTATGGGACACGGCTGTTTCGGAAGTCCGGAAGAGGCGGTGCGGGCGGTAGGAAACCGTATTGCTCAGTTGGTTGAGCTGCGAAAAACAAGCGAGCCAAAGAATATGATTATCTGGAAGTGTGGTTCCAGCTGCGCGACACACAGTCCGGAGAGTGTGAGGAAATGGATTGCTGACGTAGATATGTACTATCAAAAAATTGTCAAAAACTGACCACGCTTCTTTTCGGGAGACGAACCTGGTGTTTTCGGGTATAATACAAAGAGAAATACATAAATAGTCTCCCGTATGATTTGGGTGCTTATAGCGCTTCTTGGGTATTTTTTTAATGCGGTCTCAGCCGCTTTTGACAAATATCTCTTGTCTGATCGTATACCGACTCCGGCCGTGTATGCTTTTTTTGTTTCCCTTTTCAGTCTGTTTGCGCTTGGATTCATCCCGTTTGGCGCACAGTTCCTTGATGTGAAAACGACCGCTATTTTTTTGCTGTCGGGTGCAGCGTTTGTCTATGGGCTGGTCGCTCTCTATACAGCAGTCAAACAACACGAGGTCTCTCGGGTGACGCCACTCGTAGGGACGGTGGTTTCGTTGGTAACGTTTTTGGCGGTATTCCTTCCTGGTATGGCCGGGGAGTTTGTCTTGAGTTTTTCATATGTTGGAGCGCTTCTCCTTCTCATTCTTGGAGGACTACTCATTTCTTTTGATCTTCCGTTGCGGCGAGGGGAACATATTTCTCGGTACGTGTTTTTCGCCGGTATACTCATGGGGACATCCCTGCTTTTACTCAAGCAGGGGTATACTGATGTGGACGTAGCATTTGTCAGTGGAATTGTGTGGTCACGGATCGGCATGTTTGTGGCCGGTGTATCGCTTCTTTTGATACCGGTTTTTCGTGAGCAGATACTCGCCCAGTTTCGGGGGTTTCATCATCGCTCAGAACGTGCGTTTGGTACCACGGTGCTTTTTGTTCTGAATAAGGTGACTGCCGGGGTAGCCACCTTTTTGGTATCGTATGCCATATCGATTGGATCGGTTTCTTTTGTGCAGGCTCTTTCCGGCATGCAGTATGTTTTTCTTCTGATTATGGCGTTTCCACTCGCTCTCCGCTTTCCGGCGGTATTTGGTGAGCGACTTCATTTCTGGGATTGGTTTCAAAAGGCGGTGGCGGTCGTCATTATTGGTCTCGGTCTTTTTGTGGCAGCCATGAAGAGTGGAGTCTCGTTACTTTATTAAGTGTGTCCATATGAAGCGTTTTGTAAAAGGAGTCGCGGCGTTTTTTCTTGTATTGATTCTCATAGCGCTTTTGTTGTTTGCCTACTTCAATATGCCCGCTCCGGCACCGAGAGAGGATGTGAGTTTGGGGATGACTTTTTCTTCACGATATGCCGAGGCGCTTGGACTGAATGCCCGGGAGACGTACCTGGCGCTCCTCGATGAGGTGGGCGTGAAAAAAATGCGCCTGCCGGTCTATTGGGATTTGGTTGAACAAAAACAAGGAACGTATGATTTTTCCGAGGTAGACTGGCAACTGGAG
>CAZHDL010000027.1:9792-12826 GCA_964531045.1 uncultured Bdellovibrionales bacterium
TGCCACGTTGGCCGGAGTGCCATATTCCGGCGTGGGTCGGAGATAATGCCGTGGCTCGTCGCGAGGCGATCCTTCCCTTTATTGAGACGACAGTGACTCGTTATCGAGAGCATACAGCCATCACCAAGTGGCAGGTTGAGAATGAGCCGTTTCTCCGCTTCGGTATTTGTCCGCCTTTTGAAGTGGCACTCCTCGAAGAGGAGGTGGCCTTGGTAAAGCGATTGGATACGACTCGACCGGTGCTCCTCACTGACAGTGGAGAGCTTTCCCTTTGGATTCATGCGGCTGCTCGGGGAGATGAATTTGGAACAACGCTCTATCGAGATATTTATAGTCCCAAGGCAGGCGGGTACTTCGAGTATCCTATCGGCCCGAACTTCTTTCGGTTCAAAGAAAAGATGGTGCGATTGTTTACGGAACAACAGCATTTTTCAGTCATTGAGCTCCAGGCAGAGCCATGGGCGAGTGGCTGGATAGCCAATGTGCCGCTCGAAGAACAGTATCGGACGATGAGTGCAGAGAGACTTCGTGAAAATGTCGATTACGCACGACAAGTGGGCTTTCATGATATTTACCTGTGGGGTGGTGAATGGTGGTACTGGATGAAGGTACAAAAAAATGCTCCGGAAGTCTGGGAGACTGGGAAGGTCTTGTTTCAGAAATATGAATAAGAATACGGAATGGCACTGTCTCCTCATCCTGCATGATATCAGGAGTGCCCACAATGTCGGGTCAATGTTTCGGACGGCTGATGGAGCCGGGGTAGAAGAGATTATTCTGTCCGGCTATACTCCGCGACCACCCAAAAAAGACGCCCTCTATTTGACCGATGCTGACAGGGCGCTGCGAAAAACAGCGCTCGGTGCCGAAGAATCCGTTTCGTGGAGAGGGGTGGCGTCACTGCCTCGTCTTATCAATCGCTTGAAAAAAGAGGGGTATGATATCGTCGCCCTTGAGCAACACGAAGCCAGTATCGAGTACCAAAAGTATCATCCAAAGAAGAATGTCGCGGTCATTGTCGGGAATGAAGTGGGTGGGGTGGAGAAAAAAATCCTACAACAGTGCGATGTGATCCTGGAGATTCCGATGCGAGGAAAAAAGAACTCGCTCAATGTGGCGGTCGCCACGGGCATTGCTCTCTATCAGATAAGAGGTACAATGAAGGAAGGCAGAAAAAAGTAAAGAGACATACCATCACTTATGACAGCCAAAAAGAAAACCAAGATCGCCATTTTCGATATTGACGGCACTATTTTTCGCAAGAATCTCCACTTTGAACTGATCAATGAGCTGACGTGGATGAAGGTGTTTCCGCGAGAGGCGCGTGATCAGTTGGCGGATATCTATGCCAACTGGTTGAAACACGAGGGGACGTATGAAGACTATCGCAAAGCGCTCGTCAAACTGTATTCCGAGCATATCAAGGGTTGTTCGGAAGAAGCGGTGCTCAAGGCGAGTAAGCTCCTGATTCCGTTTCATGCCAAGCGCACCTATATTTATGCGGAGCGACTTATCAAACAACTTCGTACCGAAGGGTATCATCTCCTGGTTATTTCCGGATCCCCGGTAGAAGTGGTGGAGGAGTACAACCGTCAGTATCTCAAATTCGACGGCGCTTTTGGGAGTGTCTATGCGATTGATAAGAATGGACGCTATACTGGTGAAGCATCCTTTGAACCGTCGAAAAACAAGGGGAGTCTCGTCGAACAGTATCTCTATGAGCACAAGCTTTCTCTTAAAGATTCGTACGGTATTGGCGACACCGAATCAGATATCAGTTTTCTTCATCTGGTAGATCATCCCATTGCCTTTAATCCTAATCAGAATTTGAAGGCGGTGGCAGAAAAAGAAGGCTGGAAGATTGTGGTGGAGAAAAAAGACGTGGTCTACGAAATAAGTGATCACTGCACCAATCCCTCATAACATGCGCTATGAATTTGAACTCCTCCATAGACAATTTTTTGAAAAAAACAGTCTGGCTCTGGTTGCCATTCTATGCCCTTTTTCATTTGATTGAGGAATTCGGAGATCGTAAGAAAAACGATTGATGTATGCTACTGTCTTCCCTTCGTTCTCTGTGGTCATCTCGAAGCGGTGTTTTTTGTCTACTCCTCGTTTGGATGGCGGTTATCTTCAGTTTTTCGATGTTGCCCGGGAAAGAGACGGCAGGTCCGCCGCCGATCTGGTACTTTATTGAACGAAAAGGTGCTCATGTTTTTGAATATGCCCTCCTGACCATACTTTCTTTTCGTTTCTTTGAACTCTCCTTTCGGCGAGAATCTGTTCTTGCAGTCTTGGGGCTCTCTATGGCCTTTGCGCTCATGTATGGGATGACGGATGAACTTCATCAGTTTTTCGTTCCTCTCCGAGGAGCTCGATTTTCCGATGTTTTGATTGATGGCCTAGGAGTGTTACTTGCATCAGTGGTCATTATCTTTGTGAGAAAAACAAAAACCGCTCGGTAAGAGCGGTTTTTTTGTAGAGAGTCTTCTTTTTAGCGAACCGATTCAATAAAAGTTTTGAATGTTTCAGGGTTCTCCATGGCGAGCTGCGACAGCTTGCGGTCGAGGGCGATGGATTTCTTGTTTTCGAGAGCAATGAAGTCACTGTAGCGCATACCGTTTAAGCGGAGAGCGGTATTCAATCGAGTGATCCAGAGTCCACGGAAGGTGCGCTTCTTGGCACGGCGGTCACGGCGGGCATACTTACCGGCCTTGATGACGGCTTCCTTTGCTTTTGTAAAAAGATTCTTGCGTCCCCAACGAAAACCTTTGGCGGCTTTCAATACGTTCTTGTGGCGCTTTTTGGTCATGACGCCACGCTTGACTCTGGTCATATGCTTGCAGTGAAGGATGAATTACGGCTACAGATGCTGCGCTTCCCATCGATTAAAATGAGTAAGGGAGAGAGGCTTTGATATTTTTGGCTACCGCTTTATACACGTCGTTGTCTTGTCGTTTGGAGCGAGTCTGGTCACCGGTATTGCGTGAGTTGTAGTGGTTTTGACCAGTGGCGCGAGTCTTCAGTTTTCCGC
>CAZHDL010000028.1:0-1848 GCA_964531045.1 uncultured Bdellovibrionales bacterium
AAGAACACCATCCTTCGTCTGTCTTGAGGATCGTCCCAACACAAGCATCACTGGTGAGTTTTTGTCCTCACTCGAAGGTATCGAGTTGGATGCCGATATCCCAGATTTCGGGAGTGATGGACTGTATTTCTCGGTGCCCCTCCTTGAGATCACCGGCGCGCTCTGGGTACAGTTCAGATGGTTTGCGGCCATCAGGTGGTCATGGAAATTCCGCCGTCACCCTGACGACACCAGGATCCTGGTGCCGAGCGAGTCCGGATCCCCGGTGTTGATGTACTCTGACATCCGATGAACCTGGGCACAACACACGAGGCGACCGGAATCCGGCCGCCTCTTTTTCTTTGCTTTATATCTGGTAGTATTCCCGGTACCAATCAACAAAGTTTTTGATACCTACCTTGATTCGGGTAGTCGGCTTCCAGCCAAGCTTGCGGAGGCGCCTGATATCGGCCACCGTCGCCACCACGTCCCCTGCCGGCAGTGGCATCATTTTTTTCTTGGCTATTTTCCCAACGTTTTTTTCAATCTCTTCAATAAACTCCATCAGGGTATTCTCTTTGTCGCCACCGATATTCATGACACCATAAGGAATATTCGCATCGAGCGTGGTCAGGATACCCGAAACAATATCATCGATATAGGTAAAGTTGCGAGACATTTTCCCGTGATTATTGACCTCAATAGTTTTGCCGGAAAAAGTTTTTTCGGTGAATAAAAAGAGTGCCATATCCGGTCGACCCCAAGGTCCATAAACCGTGAAAAAGCGCAGCCCGGTAGTGGGTAATTTATAGACATGACTGTAGACATGTGCCAAAAGCTCATCGGCTTTCTTCGTGGCAGCATAGGGCGAAATCGGGGTATCGACATTGTCCGTCTCGGAGAACGGCAGCTTCTTATTATTGCCATACACAGACGATGACGAAGCGTACAGGAAGTTCTGGATCTTATACTTCACCGCCAGATCCAAAAGCCGTGTTGTCCCCATAACATTGATATCCACGTAGAGCGCCGGATTCTCGAGAGAATTACGCACTCCGGCCATAGCCGCTAGGTGGATCACTTTTTCGGGCTGTTCTTTTTTGAACACCCGCTCCAGAAATTTCTCATCACGAATGTCTCCTCGGTAGAGTTTGAAAGAACCCTTATATGCCTCGAGAAACTTCTTGATACGATCCTCTTTCAATTGAGGATCATAGTAGTCGTTGAAATTATCAATGAGAATCGGCGTGTCACCCCGCTCTATAAGTGCCTTGGCTGTTGCGCTACCGATAAACCCCGCTCCACCCGTAATGAGAATTTTCATAACTTTGCCTTTAGGTATGTAACATATGCTTCATTGATCCCACTTTCCGTAGTATAACGCTCAAGCACCGTTTGTCGAGCCCGCTCTCCCATCAGGCGTCGCGCCTCTTGATTCACAATCAGCTTTTCCAATTTTTCCTCCCATTCGTCCTCCGTAGCAGCGACAAATCCATCAATACCATCCGTAATCGCTTCCCGGAAGGTGCGTGTTGCTGTGGCCACCGTCGGTACACCGACAATACCAGCTTCAAACCATTTGAGTTCAGATTTCGATTCACAAAAAGGATTATCCTTCTCGAGCGGGGCAATATTGATATCAACCCCGGCAATATTTTTGAAATGCTCCCGTCGTGGAGCAAAAGAAACACGTTCTATCTGCCCCGAAAAACGATGTAGGGCATCATCCACATCAAGCGGCCCCGCCAAAACCAAACGCGTCTTTGGATACCGAGCCAAAAGCCGCATGAGTACCGGTACCACGGTCGCAAAATCCTTATTATGACTGAGCGTTCCGGAGAAATAGGCTATACGAACCGTCTCTCGTTC
>CAZHDL010000028.1:1858-10706 GCA_964531045.1 uncultured Bdellovibrionales bacterium
CCCACCGCACGTCTTCTGCTGATAATTTATTGGGCAGCACAAAAACCTGTTTGCCCCGCTCACGGAGTTTTTCTGCCAAAAAAGAAGTCGTCGTCGTCGCCACGCGTACCGCAGTATCAGCCAAAATCTCACCGCCCACGCCATGCTCATAGAGTTTCCGCTCGAGCGCATTCATGGTCTTGTAGTAATCCATGTGCGTGAGAAAGGCTGGGTCGTAAACCAAATCATCTGTTTCAAAAATAATTTCCTTTCCCTGTTCTTTGATCTTTCGTATCAGCGTCGCCACTGACTGCGTAAAAAGTACTCGATGAAAAACAAACACAGAAAACGTATCCGCGTACGAAGATAACCATGGATTGTCTTGAACTGTTGTTGAAGCGGTAATCCCCTCTCGTCGTAATTCTTCTGCCACGTGCTCGGTGCGATACCGCGCGCTGTCACCAACTCCTCCGGTCACAAACAACACCTGAGCCGCCGGCACACGACGAAAAAGTGCCGTCGCCGCTGTCAGTACTCGCTGGCCACCCCGCCATAACCCTTCGCGTCTCAGCGTGTGCCAGGCCTTCCCTATTTTTATCAATAACAGTCTCATACAATGATTCACTTAATACGCATATAGAGCTGCTCCAATTTTTCTGCCGAAGCTTCCCAGCTGAATCGACGGGCTCGTTCACGATTGATCTGGCCGCTTCTCTGCCGTCTGTCACTCTCGGTCACCAGCTGCCCGATAGCGAGTGCCAGCGCCTCTCCTGTCACTTCGCTGGCGTACGACCCGCCCGCTTCCAGATACTCCCGATTGTTCTGCGTGCCAAAACAAGCAACCGGCAGTCCTGCTCCCATATACTGCAGGGTCTTGCCACTGGCTTCCCGAGTCGCTTCATCCTTCGGATCAACACCGATATCGCTCATCTTGAGAATCTTGGGCAAATCAAAGTAGGGCGAAGGACTGATGACCGTCATCCGGTTCCGATAAGGAGACTGCTTGAGATACTCGGCAATCTGATCAAGCGGAAAACCAGCAATGACACAATGAACCGATTCAAAACGCTCACACACGAGCGGCAACGCCTCGAGCAAATAGCCCATCCCCTTGTTGTGTATGAACGCTCCTGTATAGGTGACTACCACCGCTTCTTGTGGCACACTATACTCCTTGCGTATCTCTTCCTTGGTAGGGAGGTTTTCGAACATAGACAACCGAGTGCCATCGAGCAACACTTCCACTCGCCCCTGCCTGACCCGGCTGATTTCTTCCGTATTACTCCACGAGCTCGTCACTGCCGCATCACCCCGGTTGTCGATAAAGCGTTCAACCCACTCAAAAAATTTCTCCACTCCCGTGGCACGCAGATAACTATGCGACACCATCTCCTTGGTCAGACTGCCATGGAAGTCCGCCACCACCTTGATGTTGCGCCAAAAAAGAAGCTGCTGCACCACCCAAGCGATAAGCACACCCTCGTGCAGATGGGCGTGAATAATATCCGGACGTTTGGTACGGGTCAAAAAAAAGACCTTCTTTATCAAGAGCAGATCGAGAATGATTTTTTGCCAATCTGGTCCCGCTTCTAATTTCTTATACCAAAACAAAAGCCTTCTAATACGTCGAATATCGATATGTGACCCGAGACTTTCCGGCAAATCCTGTCCGATATGATAGGTAGCAATAGTCACTTGGTGTCCTCGCTGTTCGAGAGCCAAGGCCTCTTCAAGAATACGAATATGCGTCCCCCGGTCTGAAAAAAACGGAGTTGGTGCCACGACAAGAATACTCATTGGTTTGACGGCGGTATTCTCGGTCATAGTATTTTCTCAAGTTGATCCGGTGTCACCGTGAGCGTCCCTCCGGACACTGCTTCTCCGGCAATAATCTGATTGACCACCGCGTCTTCAATCGTATCTTCGATATATCGATTGAGTGATCGAGCACCGAATTCCGAAACATATCCTTCTGTTACAATCTTCTCGGCCACCCCGGGCGCAAACACTATCGTGATATTTTTTTCCTTGAGTAGTCTATTCGCAAACTGCTGCAACTTCATGGTAGCGACAGCAAGCAGCTCTGCCGGTTTGAGCGGTTCAAAGAAAACCACCCCATCAAAGCGATTCATAAATTCCAGTCGGTATATCCCCTGGTCAACGATAAAGTCCATGACCTGCTTCTTGATAGTATCAAACGGTATCCCTGCAGCCATACCGTCTCGAATGATGGCGGCACCCGCATTGGATGTCGCGATGATAATAGTATTCCGAAAGCTCACCTTCTCACCAAAGCCGTCTGTCAGATACCCTTCATCAAGCACCTGGAGAAACAAATCAAGCGCCTTCGGATAGGCTTTTTCCAACTCATCCAACAAAACAATAGAGAATGGTTTTTCCTTGACCAAGTCCGTCAGCTGACCAGGTATATCAAGAGCATCGGAGCCAATCAAGCGCGCCACCGCTTCTGGCGTCTGATATTCACTCATATCAAGACGAATCATTCTGTCCTCGCTCCCAAAGTAACTCTCGGCAAAGGCTTTGACTGTTTCCGTCTTCCCCACACCGGTCGGTCCCAAGAAAATGAAACTTCCGAGCGGACGCTTAGCATCACCAAATCCGGCTCGTGCCTTGCGCATGGATTCTGCCACCTGACGCACCGCTTCATCCTGACCAATCACGCGTTCATGCAGATATTCCTCCAAACGAAGGAGTTTTTCTTTTTCATCCGCCCCGATAGTGCCGGTCGGCATGCCGGTCTTGAGTGACAGGAAGGCATCGACCGTCTGCGGGCCAATAATAGACTCGGTCCCATGTTCTACAGCATAGAGGAGCGTCTCCTCCGCCAGATCCAGCACCCGTTCCGGCATAGGCACTTCCCACTTGTAGCGACTGGACTGATCAATAAGAGCGAGGAGTCCCGGCAGACTGAACAACACTTTTTTCCGTTCCTTGCTCCTCGCATACTCTAGTAGCACTTCCAGCGTTTCGTCTTCCGTTGTCTCACGAAGGTGAATAGTCTCAAAAAATTTCAGCAGCTGTTCATCAGTTTTGGTCATCGCATGATAGTGAGCCGTGGTGGTCGTAGCAATCAGACGAAAACGTGGGAAGGCTAAAAACTCACCCAGTACTGCTGCAACATTGTGTCTCGACTGCTCTGCACCAACAAACGTATCGATATTTTCCACCACCAAAATCACGTTTTGAGCGGACACTGCCTCGCTCAAGAGACTACGCAGTACACCCTCACCATCCCCTCCGTTATTCAAAGCATCTGACACGGCCCGCCCCATATCAAAGACCAACACACGGGCATCGCCCAGCGGGCCACCCTCAAAAGCATTCTCCCGAATCTGACGTGCCAGCGTATGAATGAGGGTCTTCTTACCAATACCGGGGTCACCGACCAGGAGCACGTTGTTTTCTGTCGGTCGTGCGAGCGCCAGCGTCATCATCTGAAACGCTTCCTCTTTACCAACGGGCGTGCGATGCGCATAGCCTGTCGGATCAGCTATCGACAAGTCGAGCACGTACCGATCGAGGTGCGACGTAAAGCCATACTGCCACCCTCGGCCGATACGAGCGCTTTTACGCAGGTTTTCCCAAGAGAGCATACGTCGTTCCTCGAAACGCTTTTGGTCAGCCTGATATTCGAGGGCCACTGCTTTTTCATACACGTCCCGTGTTATTCCTTTTTCAGCTAGGAACTGTACGAAGCTCTCTGTATTTTTGAGGAGTGACCGATCAAGACTCTTGCGTTCCAATGACAAACGGCCAAGCAAGGTACCAAACCAGCGCTTGTGACGAAGGAGCGTGATATCAGTCGTCAAACCGCTCGTGTCCTGACGAAGAAAAAAACCGAGCGCCGCTCCGAGCAAGCCCAAACCAGCGGTTCCCAAAAGCCACAGACCGAAAATCGGATTTTTAACTATGAACACCAGCCCTATGACAAACAAAGCTGGGGCCAAAATATAGAAAGAGAACATGCCAAGGCCAAGCAGCACCGCCCCCACCAGACAGATCGCCCCCACTCCGATCACCACCAATCGCACCAGCATCCCCAAAAAACGAGAGATGAGATTTTCAAACAGCGTTTGCACAAACTGCAGCGGATGAAATCCGAGCCAGTTCCGCATGGTTACATCATTCTTCCATGGTGAAACCAGGGTTGCCGCAAGCGATACCAGATTGAAACGATGGAAGACATATCGCACGAGATGAGCAAGCAGCACACTCGCAGCTATCAACCCCTTCGTGTAATACCAAAAAAAGAAATTCTGATTCATGTGAGAAAAAACGACAAAAAATGTCGAGACTACCCGCCTCATCTAGTGTGTATTGTAGCCTCATCCCCCTTCATTGGCAAATTGAAAAAACAAGGCAACTCCGCTATACTGGGAATATCATGAAAATACTTCCTCCCGAAAAAATAAGCGTCTTCGTAACGCTTTTTGGACTTTCTTTTATTGTCTTTGGATGGTTTGCTTTTTCGCTGACACTGGCGGGACTGTTTCTTCCTCTCCTTATCGCCATCGGCTTCGGACTCTTTCTTATCCTGGCACTCGGCCTCGTCGTCAAATTGCTTCGCTTTGCTCCTCTTGACCTTCGTATCAGCCTCATAGTCACTCTCCTCTTTGCCATACTCATCGGCGTTGTTTCTGAGCCAACGATATTTTCTGGGCGTGATCAGGGCTCTATCGCCGAAGCCGCCTATCGCTTGGCCGCCAATACCGAACTTGCTTTTTCCACACCAGGAAGCGACAGTTTTTTTCATATTTATGGCACTGGCACCGCCCTCAACTTCCCTGGTTTTGCCTATACCAAAGAAGGGTACCTCCTCACACAATTCCCTCTCGGCTACATCGCCTGGCTTGGCAGTTTCGTCTCTCTTTTTGATCTTCATGGCTTTGCCATTGGCAATGGCATCCTCCTCTTTCTCTTTCTTTTTTTCTTCTACCAACTCCTCCGCTTGTTTGCTCATCCCTACTATGCCGGCATGGGACTCCTCCTTGCCATGACTTCTTTTTTGCCCAACTGGTTCGCCAAGATGACCCTCACTGAAAACCTGGCTGTTTTTCTCTTTGTTTTCCTCTCGTATACTTTGGTTCTTTTTTTCCGAGAAGGTAAATTCCTCTACTATGCGGGCGTACTCCTCTCTGCGGGACTGCTCGCTTTTACCCGTATCGAAGGCTTCGCCTTCCTAGCTCTGACACTCCTCCTTCTTCTGTTTCACCCTCATACCAGAACACTCCTCCGCACGTACACCTTTAAAAGCCTGGTGCTCCCGGCGTTTCTTTTTATCTTTTTTCTGCTGCGTGATTTTTTTCTCAACTTGCCGTACTACAAAATGATCGGCAAAGCACTCCTGAAGTTTCTGCAAAGCCTCTCTCTTGATGCGCTTGGCGCCGTCGAAAGACAATCCGCCTCATTTGGCCTTGGGTCTGTCTTTTTTCTCTATGGACTCCTCGCTCTTTCGTTCCTTGGTTTTTTTGGCCTCTTTCTTTTTCTCAAAGAAAAACGCTACGCCTTCCTGATCCCCGCCTACATCGCCCTCCCAACCTTTCTCTACCTCTTTCATCCCAATATCTCTCCCGATCACCCCTGGATGCTCCGCCGCTACCTGTTTTCGCTCTTTCCTACCCTGCTCTTTTCAGCGGTACTGACCATTGCTGTTTTGTTCTCCCGCAACAAAGACCTCCCTATCGAAAAACCCATTGGGAAGAGACTGCTCTTTGTAACCCTTTCCTTCGTGGGACTCTTCCTCTTACAGTACCCCGCCTGGCAATCACAGCTCTTGTTTGCCGAACACCGAGGACTCCGCGACCAAGTCGCTCTCTTGAGTCAAGAATTTTCCGACCAAGACTTGATTCTAGTAGACCGATCGGTCACCGGCGATGGATTTGCCATGCTCTCCGGTCCGGGACAATTCCTCTCTGGAAAAAATACCGTCTACTTCTTCAATCCCTACGACTTGGCCGCTCTTGATACCAGACGGTACGCCCGAGTCTTCTTGATTACCCCGGAAGAAAGTCAGGGGCGCTATGCTGCCGTCTTTGGCGAACACCTTGTTTTCAAAAAATCAGTCACCTTCACTCTGGAACACCTAGTTACTCGTTCGCTGAAACAAGATTTTTCTCTCCGCTTTCCCGAGGTGACACAGACGGAAACCCGTAACTCTCTCTTTCAAATTTATTGACCCGCTATGACACTTCTCACTCCCTTTTCCATACCAGCGGCCTGGCAAAAGCGCTACTTCATCCTTCGAGGTGTCATGTACCTCGCCATTCTCTTTGCCCTCGCTTCTTTCGTCTCCAGCGCCCTCTTTCCTATTCTCAAACAACAGTTTGATTTTCGCACTCCCGGATCAAGCCGCAACTCCATATTGGCACCCCGCTCCCCGGAACACACTTCTCGTGAAAATGGAAAAATAGAAGCCAATGGCATACTCCGGGCCGATACGGCGGTTCTTGGGAATTTTTCTCAAGTCCGAGTCTCTGCCACTGTCGCCAAGGACTCTGCCGTCCCAAACAATCTGACTTTTCGCTTGCGTCGCTCCTATCAGAGTTTTTTCTACCCGACGGGAGAAAACATCTCTCAGTTCCCCTCTTCGGGTGTCACCTACCTCGTAGACGGAGTCTACTATACTCTCAAGGAAGGTACGCTGTATCCCTTTGTCAGCGAACAAGCCTTTACGTCTCATGCTCCCAAAGATCGGGCACTCATCGCTACCAAGACACTTCTAGATACCTACTCGGTATCAGAACAGTGGCTTGGCTTTCGAGTTGGCTCGCTCCTCGGTAATGCCACCGGCGTCTTTGTCGTCGTGAGTGACACCGAAGTCCGTCCGGTCGGCAGCGCAGAGATATTTCTTGCCCTCGGATACAACTTTGATGACGTCATCTCGGTCAACGAAGAAGAATTGGGCGTATACAAGCGTGGACGCATCCTGCTCCTTGGTGCTGCTCACCCGGATGGCACGCTCCTCTACGACCAGGATACAGATACTCACTATCTGATTGAACAAGGAACGAAGCGCCCCTTTGTACAACCATCTCCCTACCTTGACTTTCTCCTCACCGAACAAAAACTCCATCCTATCCTCGTCTCAAAAAAGGCGAGTGAGCAGACAGCCTCCTGCCTACTTGTCCCGAATTTTTTTGCAACCGGTGTCACCTGCACGGCGCCCGCTGCCTCTCTTTCCTCCGGTTTTGGCAATGACTTTGAGCTTGAGCTCTCTCAAGGCGAATCCGATATCGATATCAATATGCTCACCGTATCTTTTGAGACCGCCAAAAACAAAGAAAACATGATGACCCTCCTCTCCAAAGTAAAACAACGTCTCCTCTCCCGTCTGGGCGGAGCAGCCTCATAAACCTCCCTATGAACATCCTCACGAACAAACTGCTCGCTGTGTTACATGACGCCAAAGCAAACGGGTCACTCCAGGTACTCTATGCCCTCCTTGCTGAAGCACTCTTCATCGGTCTCCTTTTTTTCATGAGTCTTTTCACGCTTGAGACACTTCTTCCAACCTTTGTCACTATCCGCTTCAGCCTGACGAAATTTTTCTTGGCGCTCGTCCTCCTGACGCTGTCAGTCTCTCTCCTTGGTCGTTTTATTGGTGTTTCTTTTTCTTGGAACATCTCGCGAAAAAGTCCCCTCCTCTTCATTGGACTGTTCTGGGCACTCGGTATTCTCACTGTCTCTCTCATCAAGTTCCCTCTTCCGCTCATCCCACTCATCATCGCCCTCCTCTTCCTATCCGGATATCTGTTCTCAAAAATACTTACTGCAGGAGAATAGCACTTTTTTACTCAAGAAAAAACACCCCTCTTTAGGGTGTTTTTTATGCTCTTCATAAACTTTAGCTCAAAGATTGGAGGTCAAGCACTTCATCGATACGAATCTGTGCCACAAAGTCCGGCACGTGACTGACCAAAATCATGGCTCCCTTGTACTGGTCGAGCGCTTCAGCAATCACCGGCAGGTGACGGAAGTTTATATGATTAGTCGGTTCATCGAGAATGAGCAAATCAGGCTTTTCTGCATAGAGACACGCAAACATGAGCAGCCCCTTTTGTCCCTCGGACAGGCTCGCAACCTTGTTCTGCAGCAGCTCGGCCGGCACCAAAAACTTGGTTGCCACCTTGTAGGCAAGCTCGATATTTTTTTCAGGCAGGGAAGCAAGAAGCGTCTCTGCCACGGTCTTATCAAAATCAAGCGTCGAAAAATCCTGCCGGTAGTATCCCACTTTGACACCGGGGGTGATGGTCGCCCGTTCGACATTGCCGGTCGCCAGTTCCTCGAGAAAATGACTCTTGCCGATACCATTGGGACCGGACACCACCAAGTGCGTATTCTTTTTCAAAATCATGTTCACCTGCTTGATGTTGGGACCAAACTCACCGATAACCGATACGGTCTTGATATGAACAATCGGCCCGACCACATCATTGGTGGGTATTTCAAACGCAGGCAGGGTTTTGTCCTCCTGGCGGACATCCACCTTGTTTTCTTCCAATTCTTCCGCCAGCGTGCGCATCCGTTTGGCGACCGCACGAAGCTCCCCTCCCTTGTTAGCAAAGGCGTTGGCCTGATCCTTCTTTTCTTGAATAGTTCGTTCCAATCGCACGTTTTCACTCTGTGCTTTGGCAATCCGCTTGGCAATCTCTTCTACCACATCATAGTAATTGCCCGTGTACTGCTCAATCTGGTGGGTAAATACGTCCAAATAGAACACTCCCTGCGTGAAAGCGTTAAGGAATTCAGCATCGTGAGAAATGACAATAACCGTCTTTTTGTAGTCGATAAGAAACTGCGTCAAATGTTCGATGCCGGCGTAATCAAGGTTGTTGGTCGGCTCATCGAG